>DASCPR010000231.1:0-27815 GCA_036012625.1 Prochlorococcaceae cyanobacterium Fu_MAG_50 | reverse complement strand
TCTAGATAGTATGAAATATGCAAAAAGGTATTGGCTGCCACTCTTCCTGCTTGGCATTGTTTTGCTGACTGGTTGCCGGCAGCGGGGCAGTGCAATATCGATCTATGTTGGAATCTCTAATTACAAGAAGGAAGACTTGAATGAGTCTGGCTTCAAGCAGGCTAAAGAGGCCGAAGAGCAGCTGATGAGAACAGCAAATTTGCACCTTGACAGCCTCCATCCTGGGGCTGATGCAACTATTTACTATTATCCTAATCGCGACCTGGTGGATATAATTTCAAGGCGATCTGCATATGGCCTGGGGCCAGATCTGATTGTCTCATCTGAGACTGTTGCCGAGGAGCTCTATGCGAAAGGATTGGTTAAGTCCTTCGTTATGGAGAAAGCACATACTGTTGGTCCGATGAATAAGATTGAGCAACTTTATTTTGAATCCAATGGAAAGAGAATAGCGCTGCCAATCATGCTTGACTCTCAGCTGGCTTGTGGGAATCGCAAGCTCATCCAATCGATGCCCCAAACTTTTGATGAGTGGTTAAAGTTTAAAGACCCTGTTTCATTCTCAATCCCTGTGCGTGATCAGTTTTGGCTCTATGGGGTTTTTGGTGCAGGTGAAGCGATTATGCGCGCTGTTGCATCGAATTTAGAGCCCTTCTCTGATCAGGAGTCGGCTGCATTTGCTGAATATCTGAAGACAATAAGGGCTGAGTTTCTAGGACTTGAACTGCATCAAATGGATCATCACAAGATGCTTTTAGGCCTGGAAGAAGGCCTTTTGGCCTGGACGACTTGCCGCACATCGGATATCCCAAGACTGAGTCAATCACTGGGTGAAGATCTGCTTACCTCACCACTGCCCAAGGGAAGTTATGGTGTTCCGATCTCAATGCCAATCATTCGCACGGCTACGATAGGAGTCCATTCAACGCAAAGACAGACCTTGCTTGCTAAAGATTGGCTGAAATATTGGTTGCAACCTATTGAACAGAGAATCTTGAGGCAAACGTTTTTAAGGCCACTTAACAGGCAGTCCAGGGCGGATATTGAAGAAGCTGAGGGCCGAGCCATTCAGGCTATTGTTAATGCTTTTCAAGCCAGTCCTCACCCGAGGGCTGTAGTAACCGCAATTCTTGGGCCTCGATCAAAGGGGGATGCATTAATGGTTAAGTTGTTTTATCAATACTGGAATGAACAGATAGAGGCCCAGAGTTTGCAGGAAAACATGATTGATGCATTTGCTATTCAACGATGACGAGTCTCCTTGATCCATTGCTACGCGTCTTTGAGATGCTGTTGCGGCCAGTGGTATTTGGGCAATTGCTGGGTATTGCCATTGCAATGGGTCTGGTGTTGTTGCTTCTCAGCTTCAGTAGGAGGTCTTTTCAAGAGATTGTGGTCCCTGCTGGCACGTTGGCCCTGGGTTTGGTTTTGATTCTCCTGGGCATGATCGGCCTGCCCAATCGAATTGTCTTGGTTATTGCTGCTGTATTTGGAAGCCTGGCCTTGTTGCAGGGCATTCATTCCTTATTGGAAAGAATACACATGGAGAAGACCTTTAAAGGCTTCTTCTCTCTTGTTGCCAGACCGGCTGTGATTGTAATTGCCATTATACTTTTAATTCATGCTGCTGGTTTTGATGATCTTTGGTCGAGCCCACTGTTGCCTGTAGATGAGAAAGCTGAAAACTCTCTGCAAATAACTATTGGAGAGTTATTCAGATCTGTTCTGGCGTTTTATTTGCTGATCATCACTTCTGGACTTTTCGGCAGAATAGGAGGTTTGATCAGCAGGACTTTCTTGGGTATATCAAGAGCTTCTTCTGCCATTATTGCTGAACTCTCTCGTTATATTTATATTTTCTTTGGTTTAATATTTATCTTGCTTTTTATTGGCTTCACCGGAAATATCCTGTTGGCGGTTGCCGCATCTCTCTCTGTTGGCATTGGTTTTGGCCTGAGAGATCTGGTGGCTAATTTTGTAAGCGGAATCTGGCTATTGCTTGAAGGATTGATTCGTCCAGGCGATGTTGTTTATATTGGTCAAGACCCTTGTCAAGTTCATCAGCTTGGCCCCCGTGCTGCAAGGTTGTGGCGAGAACGTGATAATGCAGATTTAGTGGTCCCGAATTATATGTTTTTCTCTGAAACCACCACTACTTATACCGGAGTCGATCGATTGCGGCGGTCCGAGGTTCAGGTGCGAGCCGCATTGCATCATCAGCCTGCTCAAGTGATTGCTTTGCTCAAGTTGATCCCTCCAACTGTTGATGGCATTTTGTCCAACCCTCCTCCATCTGTATTCCTGCTTGATTATGAGCCTGCAGCTGTCTTATACAGTCTGCGCTTCATGATCAATGATCCAATGTGTAATGTAAGTATCACCAGTGCGGTTCGACGGGCTATTTGGGACTGCTTTCAAAGTCACGGAATTGAGATTCCTTTTCCAAAACAAGTCTTCATCTCTGATGCACGTCATAGAGCCCAGCTTGCTGAAAAGAAATTTGGGGAGACTAATACTTAGAGCAAAGCCTGAGCTGGTCTTCTGAATACAAGTCTTAGTTAGGTTGACCGGATTTATGGCATTTAAACCAGTTGCTAGCGTTAAAACAATGAAAAATCCTAGATGGTCTTTCAGGTGCGAATCCGTCGGACTTGCGTGAATCTGGGTTGCTTCAGTTTGAGAGCTTTGCCCCAGTTGATGGGACAGGCCAATCACCATTTGGGCGTGCACTGTTCCCAGCCACGCTGCTGCATCAGCTTCCAGGCATCCTCAGCGTTATGGCGGAGCATTCTTCTTTTGTGTCTGCGGCCCACTGGTCGACCTGGAATCAGGGCCGCAGATTCCAGGTAGCTCCACTCATCTTGGTCTGTGGATGGAGCAGCAGTGAAGCTCACAGCCATCTCCTGCTCGCTGTTGAAAAGCCAGCCGTCACTGCCGGGGGGGCGCTTGTCTTTGCTCTCACTCCTGTGGATCACCATCCACCAATTCTGGACTAATCATGCCCATGAGTGCCACCTCAAGTTAGCGGCCATCTATAAAGACCACCGAGAGGATGGCCTTTGTAAGGCGTTGCTGAAAGTTGCTGCGATGCTGGAGACAATCGTTCAGCAGCTATGCCCCTGATCAATGTGCGCACTTCCCTGGCGTCTGTAGACGATGCAGATGGGCTGCTCAAGCAACTTTCAAAGACGCTTGCGAATGAAACCGGCAAGCCGGAAACCTATGTGATGACGTTGCTTGAGCTGGGGGTGCCGATGACTTTTGCGGGCAGCAGCGAAGCCTGCGCTTATGTGGAGATCAAGTCCATCGGGGCCTTGAAGCCGAAGGCGATGAGTGTGGTGTTCACTGCGCTGATTGAGGAGTGGTTGGGCATCCCCGGCAATCGCATCTATCTCAGTTTCGAGGATGTTGATGCTGGTGCCTGGGGATGGAATGGCCGCACGTTTGGTGGCTGAAAAACTGCAGCCATTGATCTCACCAGATCAACAACGGCTGCGCTTGGATTGGGATGAAAGGAACCCTCAGATTCCAGAAGAATGGCATCAAGTGGCTATGAAGTATCGCAAGGCTAAGGGGTGTCAGGATGTGGGTATTCAGTTCAGCTTCTGATGATTGTTTTGAGAAGGGTGAAGTATTGATTGGAGCTAAAGATTTAGACTTGGATTTGCAATGTAGATAGATGGCTTCAGCTTGAGCGGCTTGAATGATACTGCTACGTGGATCACCGGATGAGAATTTAACAGCTGGAAAGGCGAGAAGATTCCAGTAAGCTAATTGCTAGTCAAGGCAATGCCTTGACTAGCAATCGCCTTGATTGCGGCTGAAAGTGCAGTATACACAATCAAGAATAACGATGGCGTCAATATTTGATTTTCCTTGGTTTGCTCCTGCTAAAGCAAGCTTGTCATGGCTTTATGCTGGAACATGACCCACTGCTTCGCCACAGTAGCCATTGGCAGGATTATCGTAATATGAATCGTAGGGATCGCAATCATCACCTGCTTGTCTTTCGGCTGGAGCCACAATCGGTGAGGCTTCTGGCATCTCAACGACATACCACAATTCCTGTCCATTTACATTCCATAGATTGCCGCTTCCTTCTTCACCCCACCAAGGTTCATTGGTGGATACTATGTCTACAATAGCTTGTCCAGTTCTTTGGCCCTCATATTGCACTTGATGTAAGTCTGCCACGTCTGATCCACCCAGCCAAGCCACATAAAAGTCGTGAGGTGCTGAAACACCAATAAGTTTCCTTGCCACTGGCTGCTCATTGATAACTCCCGTAAGCCCATCAGCAAAATCATCAGATTCTTGCTCGGTCTCTAAGTCTGCAAGGGTTCCCCCCATTCCTTTTGCTATTGCAGATGCTCTGTCAAATGAGCTTGGCTTCATGACAAGTTTGTATTCACCAGAATCAGTAGAGAAAGACTTGGTGATCTTATCTGAGATCTTGCCTGCGTAGTTTTTGAGACCAATGCCTTCTAGTGTTTCTGAACTTGCTTCTGCGAGCAATGAGTCAGCACTAGCCTTCTTTAATGCTGTGGCTTTGAGGAATTTCTTGAAAGCTTTTGGATTTGCCTTTAATTCAGCAATGTCAACAGAATCAAGATTAAAGGTCTCCGAACGGATGGCTTCTTTGTAATCAACATGAGACCAGTCTATGCCTTCCTCTGTGTCTGCGCTTAAGTTCTGATAATCAACTCCTTCCCAGTCAATGTCTTTGTAAATCTTTTTCTGCTTCTTGCCTGCTGAGTTTATCTCAGCCCAACCCCCTGAATCAATAAAGTCAATATCAAACGATTCTGCCTGTTCTGCTTCTTTATAATTCACCTTTGACCAGTCAATATTTCCTATCTCCAATTCAGATAAATCATCAAAAGGAATGTCTTTCCACTTAACATCTTTGTAAAATGCTTTGCTTTTATTTGCTCGCGGCCAATTTACATAAGAGAAAACTGCTCCGGAAGATTCGGCTGAGCCGCCTTGATCTTGGGTTGACAGTAACTCATCTCGTTCTTCAATGATTGAATTGTAGTCTGATGTCAATGTAATTAACTCATCTGTCAGGCTGCTGTTTTCCGAGATCAATGCGTTATGATAAATTCCGAAATCACTATTACGGCCAAAATAATTTCGTAAGTGGGTACTTTCATCGTACGGATAATTAACCCCATCCCAAAAACCTTCCAGACTTGCAACAAGCGTTTCTTCTAGTGAACAAGTTCTTTGAGTGCACTCGTAGAAGCTCACTCCTACGTTGTTCCCTCCCAGATCGTTTACAAACTGTGTCCATGAAGGCATTGCAACCTCGCAGTTCACGAATTAATAGCATGCAGCCTGGTTTTTACTGATCTTTCTTAATATTACTTTGGGCTCGTGGTGTGGTGGCGTTTGGCTTCTGTTGTGATTTGTTCTTTTCAGTCAATAGCTAATTCAGCCTGGCAATAATTTCTGAGTAGCCATGGCTTATGGCGCTTGCGCCTGTTCCCAGGGGTGGGAGCGTACTTCTTAAATAGCATGTTGTTGATGTTGTTGATGTTGTTATGCGTCTATGGAGGGGTGGCCAGTTGCTGTGCTTGCAAGTTGCCGATCGATACCATCTTCGGTCTATTCATGGTTTCTTGCTGGCTCCCTTTTGTATTTCCTGCACCGTTTAATTGCATAGGCGATAGTGGTTGCAGGAGCTAGCAGAAGATCAAGACCTGTTCGATATCAATCCTTTTGCCTTCCCTTTTCATGTGGCTTGCTTTGATCATTCTTCAGCCTTGCTCTGGTGCCTTCTCCAGGGGTATCCCTTGGCTTTCCTCTTCTATGTCAAGACCGCTGCCTTAACGCCCAAGCATCCATCTTCAAAATTCTCTAGGCACTGCACGTCCCATTGATGCCATCAACACCGTCAACCAAGGTCGATTGATTTGAGAGATCGTTGAGCCTGTGCAAGCTGCTTTGTAAATGACCACATTGAGCAATGATCGGCAGATATTCATGCGCTTCAAACAACCGACAAAAGGCCTGATAACGCTTCCATGTCATCCGCAGCGGTTTTGGGATTGTATCGGCTGATGGTTGAAACAGTTCTGTATTAATGCCTGTGTGGGCTAGATGCCCATCTATGATTCATTTTGAGCATCTTAAATGAAACTGTTATCTAGATCTTCGGATGAGAATTTAACAGCTGGAAAGGCGAGAAGATTCCAGTAAGCTCATCGCTAGGCAAGCCAAGGCCTTGACGAATTATGGCCTTGATTGTGATTGAGAGGCCGAATGAAACCCGGTGTTAGTATTATCGCCAATATGAATATATTGCCTTGTTTTGATTCAGCTAATGTAATCTTTCTTTTATGGGTTTTTATGCATGGAACATGCCCCATTGCTTCACCGCAACAGTCATTGGCAGGATTGTCGTAATATGAATCGTAGGGATTGCAGCCCTCAACTGCTTGTCTTTCGGCTGGAGTCTGCTCCGGCTCGTTAATTAACACCTCCAGGATCAAAGGCCCTTTGCTCAGCTGGTGATGCCATGGATCTGCGGCCTGGTGACGGTGCCGCTGCAGATCGAAATAAGCCATTCATTCATCTGGCGAGCTCAGAGGAGTTTTCTTCGCGGTTTGAGTGTTCTGGACACGGCGGCATTGATGGGCCACGACCCGGAGACCGATCACTAGAACTATGGCTCATGGACTGATGAGCAGGGATCGCAGTAGGCAGCGGGGCGACTGAAAGCAGCACCGGTCAAGATGACAACACCGCCAAGGGCTGAACGCTGATGATGGCTAATTCCGAAGAGTCTAGAAAAACTAGGGCTCTCTCCTACACCGAGATGATGAACTCAGGCCGGCAAAGGCTTGAAGATGATCGGTTGGGTGATGACTCGTCGACGCAACCAAGCTTGGAAAATTCAGAGAGCAGTGCTGGGGAATCTCACGGCAAGGGTTGCTGAGCTTGAGTTCAAGTTTGATCACATGCAGAAACTGATTCAGCTCAGCATTGGCCTTGAGCCTTCTCTTTTAATTGCCTTTTCGGTATTTGACATTTGAGGTGTGTTTCTGGCTGGCTTTTGAGCTAGGGGCAGCCCCCCTTGCGTCTGACCTGCCAGCGAGGATCCTTAAAGCTGTGGACTGCCCTGCTGACGGCCGATCACCAGCAGAAGCAGGCTGATGGCTCCAAGCAGCGCCACCAGCATTGCGACCACGAGCATCGTGCCTGCAAGCCCACTGGCATAGGCGCTGGAGATCACCTCGATGGCCTTCGACGGCGCCTCCTTGGCCTGGCTGAGCACGCCACTACGCAGGGCTGCCAGCACCTTTCCCTCAAGCTCAGGGATCTGGGCCGGTGTGGCGCCCAGCTTGAGCAGCCGCGCGCGCAGGCTGACGAATCCGAAGCCGTTCACCATGGCGCTGCTGGCAGCGAAGCCGAGGGCAAAGCCCAACTGACCTGCGGTGGTGCGGAAGGCGGTGACGGAGCCGAAATAGCGGGCCGGAGCCTCCTGCACAAAAAGGGCCGACTGGGGCACCGAGACAAAGGCCAGGCCACTGCCCACCAGCAGCAATGGCAGCACGAAGCTGGAGTAGTTGCTGTCGGCGCGCACCCCCGCCAGCAGCACCAGGCCGAGCACCAGGGCCACGATGCCGCCGGTCATCAGCTGGATGGTGCGGTGTCCCGGCGCCATCAGCCGACCTGCCAGCACACCGCCGGCGGCAAAGCAGATCAGCAGCGGCAGCTGGGCAGTGGCCACTTGGCTGGTGCTGTAATGCTGCACCGTCTGCCAGAAGTTGTTGGTTTGCAGCTGCACCACAGCTGAGGCGAAGTTCCAGGCGATGCCGCTCACGATCGCCGCGGCAAACACCCCCCGGCTGTAGAGGGCCACCGGAAAGATCGGCTCCTGCCTGCGGCGCTCGATCAGCAGATGCACGCCGAACAGCACCACTCCACCCAGGGTGGGCATCCAGAACTGGGGTGAGGTGAAGCCGCTGACGGCGTGGTTGACGCCGGTGAGGAACAGCACCATCGCCAGGGCGATGCTGACCAGACCGGGCCAGTCGGCCCGTAGCTCGCGGTTGGCGGGCATCGCGGGTAACAGCACTGGGATCAGCGGCAGGCACAGCAGCGCGATCAAAGGCACAAGGCCCAGGGCCAGGCGCCAGCTGCTGTCAGCCAGCACGCCTCCGAGCAGGGACCCGCCGATGAAGCCCACGATGATCAGCAGGTTCCAGATCCCCAGGGCCTTACCCAGCTGCTTGGGCCGGCTCACGAAGCGCACCGCTGCAAACGAGAGAGCCAGGACGGCCCCTAAGCCGATGCCCACCAGGGCCCTGCCCAACAGAAACAGCCCAGCGCTGGGGGCGGTCAGGGCGATGCCATCACCGACGATCGAGAGCAGCAAGGTGCCCATCAGCACCCGACGGCGCCCCAGGCGATCGCCCAGAAAGCCCATCAGCAAGACGGTTGCGGCCTGGGCGAGGGTGGAGATGCTGGCCGCCATGGCAAGGGTGGCGCCTTGCATCTGCAGGGCCTGGCAAGCCTTCACCAGGGCCATGTTGGCCACGGTGGGATCGATCATTTGCAGGCTGGCCATCACCCCCAGAAACGGCACCGCCAGGGCACTTGTGGATTTGTCGCTCATGCGGGGATCAGGAAGGGGGCGCGGAGGACAGAAGGCCAGGCGGGAGGTGGTGCGCTGGCACGGCTGATGGCCACCATCTGACCCCGCCGCTGCAGGGGGCTCGGCCAGGGGTGGCTAGGGGTGGCGGCCAGGCTCAGCCGATCGCCAACGCGGTCAAAGCTCACAGGACCATCGGGGGCATCCACAAGCCAGAGCTCACCCTTGGCGCGCAGCACCTCAGGGCCCAGCTGGGTGGCCCAGGCCAGCAGCTGGCTGCGCTCGAGGGGCTCAAGCTGCAGCCAGGCATCACTGCGCACCAGTTGCCGTTCGCTATGGAACGGCGGTGTTGGCTCCTGCGAGTGGGCCTCGAGCTGCTGCCGCAGCCAGTGCTGACGGTGTTCCGCCTCGCAGGGGGCGAGCAGATCAGCCTTGGTGAACTGCAGGACGTCGACGCCCTCGAACTGCTGATGCACAAGCTCGCCGACCCAGGGGTCGTGCCAGAGGGCCTCAATGCGCTCGAGATCCACGACCAGCAGCACCCGCGCCAGTGTCAGACCATGGAGCCGCAACTGGCTGGCCACCCGCTGCGGCACGGCCATGCCACTGGTTTCAATCAGCACATGGGCCGGGGGCTGCTCACGCTTGGCCAGCTCCACAAGCGCCGCACCGAGCCCATCCCGCAGGGTGCAGCAAACGCACCCGCCGCCGAGCTCAAGCACCCGGCCATTGCCCTGGCGCAGGCGCTCGGCATCCACGTTGATGCTGCCCAGGTCGTTCACCAACAGAGCACAGCCGTGGCAAGCCCCCTGCTGCATCCAGCCGTTGATCAGGGTGGTCTTGCCCGAGCCCAGGTAGCCACCGACGACGGTGGCCGGCACCCCGCGCAATGACGCCAGTGGCGAGTCCGCTCCTGGGACGTTGCTCATCGATGGGAGCCCTCCAGGGAGCCGTACACGCAGGCGCCATCCTTGATGGTGGCCACCACTTCGATGTCGTTGAGCTGCTCGGGCGCTGTCGCGGTGGGGTCGCTGTCGAGGATCACCAGATCGGCGCGCTTGCCTGTCGCCAGGCTGCCCTTGCTGGCTTCCTCGCGGATCTGCCAGGCAGCCTCGATCGTGAGGGCCCGCAGGGCTGCCTCGGCACTCACACACTCGGAGGCACCTAGCACCACACCGCTTCGGGTGCGGCGTGTCATGGCCGTTTCCAACATGCGCATCGGCTCGATCGGCGTCACCGAGAAATCGTTGTGATTGGAGCAATGCAGGCCCAACGCCATGGCGCTGGCCATCGGGCTCATGCGACCGGCCCGCTCGGGTCCCAGGTTGGCGATATGCACATCGCCGAAGAAGAAGGCATGCACCGTGAAGAAGCTGGGATGCAGGCCCAGCTCCACGTATTGCTCCAGCTGCCCTGGCGCCATGAACTGGGAGTGGATGATGACCGTGCGGTGGTCCTGCTCCGGTTTGAGCCCGGCCCGGCGGCACGCCTCAATCGTCAAGTCGATCGCGGCATCACCGTTGCAGTGGAAAAACAGCTGCAGCCCCTGGGCTGACAGCTGCGCCACCGCCTCCATGAGCTGCTCGGGCGGAAACAACGGCTGGCCGCGCCAGTTGGCCTCACCGTTGGGGCCGCCGGTGAGCAGCGGTTCACCGAAGAAAGCGGTTTTGCCCTGGGGCGAACCATCCACGATCAGCTTGATGCCCTGCAGCTTGAGGCGATCGCGGTAGCTGCCAAAGGCTTCCAGCGCCGGTTGCGGCAGCTCAAGCGTTTGACCATGAAAGTGAGGGAAGCGTTCCTGCAACATCCTGGGCACCTCCAGCATCAGCGGCAGCAGCACTAGATCGATGTGGAGGCGTCCTTCGTGCGCGGCACGCAGAAACAGGCCCAGATCGCCGGCCAACGTTGCCCCGTCATGGATGGTGGTGATGCCCTTGGAGGTGTACAGCCGTTGGGCCTCTTCGAATTGGGCCAGTCGTTGTTCATCCGAGGGCTGGGGCATGTGCACGAACAGCGGAATGAAGGCGGTCTCCATCACCAGACCCGCCGGCTCCGTGCTGTCGGGCCGGCGCACGATCACCCCACCGGCCGGGTCAGGGGTGCTGGCGTCGTAGCCAGACAGGGCCAGGGCGCAACTGTTGAGCACGGCGCCGTGGTTGGAGTTGTGGATCACCATCACCGGGTTGTCCGGAAACAGTGCATCAAGATCGGCCTTGTCAAGCGGGCGGCCATCGCTGAAGCCATCGGGGTCGTAGCCGTAGGCGATCACCCACTTGCCCTTGGCGACGGGATGGCGCGTCACGTGCTCGCTCAGTACTTGCTGCAACGTGGCAATGCTGGTGACCGGCCCGGCCGGCGGTCGCTGAATGTTGGCCCAGCCCACGACCTTCAACGCGTTGGCGAAATGGCCGTGGGCATCAATGAAGCCAGGCAGCAGGGTGCGTCCCTGCAGATCCACCTGTTGGGTATGGGGCCCCGCATGGGCCATCACGTCGGCTTTGGCACCCACCGCCACGATCTGCCCAGCGGCGATGGCGATCGCCTCGGCCCGGGGCTGGGCGGCCTCCATCGAGAGGATCGGGCCTCCGTAAAAGATCAGCTCGGCGGATTCGCTGGCCACTGGGGTAGGGCTTGTTGCCCATGGCTAGCGAGGCAATGCGCTGGAGTCATCGTGTTGCGGAGAGAGTTGATCAACTTCAACTGCGCACGGTTTGAAGGACCTGATCCCGGTCGATCACAGGGCTGCGCTATTTCCTGCGTTCAATGATGTTGTCAATAACTGTCTGGCTCAGTTGGTGAACAAAAGAGAACCCAAGCTGATGCAGGGTCTTGATCCTATGGGCGATGCGGGATTCGAACCCACGACCCCTTCCGTGTGAAGGAAGTGCGCTACCGCTGTGCTAATCGCCCGCACCCTTGGATTTTAAACCACGGCTTTAGTCTGAATCTTTGTATTTGAATCGTTGAAGCCGAATCTTTCAAGCCGAATTTCGGAACAGGTGAGCATGGCTTGGGTGATAGAGCTTCGAGCGTTGTCGCCCTGCGGCAAGGGCTGGACTCACCACGTATAGGGTCGTGCGAATGAGATCTTTGTCTCGGGAGACAGCGGCCATCCGTTCAAGGGGCACCACCTCCAGCCATTGATCAGGCCAGCTCACCCGATGGCCAATGGCCACTGGTGTGTCGGCGGGATAGTGCTCAAGCAGGGTGGCCTGAACCTCCTCGACATGGCGGGCACTCAGATAGAGGCAGAGGGAGGCCCCTATGGCGGCAAGTCTTTCAAGAGCCTCCCGTTCAGGCACCCCTGTTCGCCCACCGGCCCGGCTCAGAACAATGGTCTGCACCAATCCCGGGATGGTCAACTCCTTCTGCAAGGCGGCGGCAGTGGCCTGATAGGCACTCAGGCCTGGCACCACCTCCACTTCAATGCCTGCATCGGCCAGGCCACAGATCTGTTCTGAAAGGGCTCCATAGAGGCAGGGATCACCATCGTGGAGGCGCACAACTTTCTTGCCCTCTTGGATCCGGTTGATCAGCAGGGCGAGCACCTCTTCCAGGGTCATCGAGCTGGTGCGGATCCGTTCACAGTCCTTCGGGGCCAGGTTTGCGATCTGGGGTGAGACCAGTGAATCGGTCCAGACCAGAACCTCCGCTTCACGGATGCGGTCTGCAGCCCGCAGGGTCAGCAGATCTGGCGCACCTGGACCAGCGCCGACAATCGCCAGTCGATTCATGATGTGGCCTCCCTTGGCCGGCCTGGATCAGGTAGTTTTCGCCTCTGGCCGTAGAGCCACCAGAGGCCAAGTCCAGCCAGGGCAATCAGGGCAAGGCTGATCATTTGGGCGATGCGTAGGCCTCCATTGCAATAGGGAGGGATGCCACCGAGGCAGAGAGGGTCGATGCGCAAGCCTTCAATCCAGACCCGTCCCAGGCTGTAAGCCAGCAGATAAATGCAGCTCAGGGCTCCGGCTGGCAGCTTGATCAGCCCTTTGCTGCCACGCTGAAACAACACCAGCAACAGCACAAAGATCAGTAGGTCCCAGATCGATTCGTAGAGAAACGTGGGGTGGAAATATTGATCATTGATGAAGGCCTCTGGTCTGTTCGCGTAAGGGATCGCCAGCTTCCATGGCAGAGAGGTGGGCAGACCGAAGGCTTCGGAGTTGAAGAAATTCCCCCAGCGGCCGATCGCCTGACCGAGCACAACGGAGGGAACGAGCACATCGAGAAGGTCCCAGAACGGCTGGCGTCTCCACCTGCAGAACAGCACAACGGCGAGGGTTCCGGCAATCAGAGCCCCATGGATGGCGATGCCGCCATGCCAGATGGCTAATGCTTCCGTCCAGTTGTGTTTGTAATGACGCCACTCGAAGAGCACGTAATAGATCCTTGCTCCGATCACAGCGGCGAGCACAAGGATCGGCAGCAGATCAATGACAAGTCCCTGTGGCAAGCCCCTTTGTTTGGCCAGCCGGCTGGAGAGGGTCAGCCCGATCAACACTGCGCAGGCGATCAGTAATCCATACCAGCGCAAGACAAAGGGCCCGAGCTTGAAAAGCACGGGCCCAGGGGAGCTGAAGGTTGCGGTGACGAGGTCCATGGACTGTGGAACAAGCTCAGGAGTTCAGACTCAGATCCCCTCTGCAGCCTGGACCTTCTCAACCTGTTTCTTCTTCAGAACCAGCATGATCTGGGCCACTGAAACCACTGCAAAGAAGGCCAGGAGGCCATAGATCCTGACAGGATTCTGCAGCACCACCTCGGTGTCGAGTTGGCCGAAGCCTCCCACATTGGGATCGTCGGTGAGGGGCATCCCCGCTTCAACGGTGTCGCCGACCTTCACCTCAATGGCGGGTCCCATGGGGATGGTTTCGCTGATGTCCTGCCCATCGGCAGTGGCAAGGGTGACCACACTGGCGCCATTGTCACCGGGTTCAATGGCTGTGACAGTTCCGGAGGCACTGGCGGTGAAGACGGTGTTGTTGCTCTTCTCACCAGTGGGATAAACCTGGCCGCGGCCACGGTTTCCACCGACGTGAATGGAATATTTGCCGAAGTGGATGTTGCTGTCTGTCTTGGGATCAGGGGAAAGAATCGGGAAGACAACTTCCTGGTTCTGATCTCCAGGTAAGGGACCGACTGTGATGATGTTGGGCTGATCGTCGCTGTATTGGGTGAAATAGACACCCTGGGTCTCCTCCTTGATCTCTTCGCTCCAGCGATCCTGGGGGGCAAGGCTGAAGCCGTCAGGGAGCATCACAACAGCACCCACCTGCAGGGGAACTTCGCTGCCATCAGCTCCTATCTCAGCCAGGTTTTTCTTGTAGGGGATCTTGACCACTGCTTTGAAGACGCTGTCAGGAAGCACTTCATGGGGAACTTCCGCCTGGGTCAGCTTGTTGGCCAGGTGGCAGTTGGCGCAGACGATCTTGCCTGTGGCTTCACGAGGGTTCTCGTAGTTCTGCTGCGCCCAGAAGGGGTAGGCCCAGCTTGCTGTTGGAGCTAACAGCACGGAAAGCCCAATGATCAGGGAGCCGAGGAGGAGGGGAAGGAAGCGACGCATGGAGCGGAAGGTGGGTAATGAAACGAGGGAGAACTTGCAGCCGTGTTCAGGCCCACCAGGGCTTCGTGCCCGTGCGGAAGTCTGTCTCCGTCCATTGACTGATGAAGACGTTGTCGTTCTCGACCTTGATGTTTGCCAGTGCCAACGAAAGGGGAGCCGGACCCCTCACAACCTTGCCGGTGGCGTCGTACTGACTGCCATGACAGGGGCACATGAATTTATTTGCGCCACTGTTCCATGGCACAACGCAGCCGAGGTGTGTGCAGATGGCATTGATGCCATAGCTGCCGATGGCATCTTCCCCCTCGACGATCAGGTAGGTGGGATCTCCTTTCAGCCCCTGGACAAGGCTGCGGTCTCCAGCTGGATGGCTGCTGAGCCAGCCACTGGCTGTTACCGCATTGCCCAGCTCATCCTTTGCGCTCGTGCCACCACCACTGCCAGAGGCCTTGGGTGGGATGAAGTAGTTGACGACCGGATAGAGGACACCCAGTGCAACACCTGTCACAGAGCCGAATGTCAGCAGATTCATGAACTGCCTGCGACCCATTCCGGGCACATCGCTCGATGAGAGTTGTGTCATGGAGGACGGTCAGCCAGCACAGAATCAGGATCATTATGAACTTTCAGAGGCACAAATCAGCTTTGTCTGACAAGGGTTTTTACTAATCTGAACAGTTGTTGCCGTGTGTAAACAGTTGCCCCCAGGCACTCCCTCCCCCCTGGTCGTTGAGGAGGTCATCGCCTGCCTGCGTACCCGCTGGCAGGCGAGTTATGACATGCAGCTGGTTGTGCGCCGTAAACGCCTTTATCTGCAGGTGATGTGGGCCTATCTGGAGCAGCAGTCCTTCCCCCTTGATGAGGCTGGCTATCGCGCCAACCTCGCTTCTGTGATCGAGGTGGTGAATCGTCTGGGGTTGTCCGAGCAGGTCAGGCAGTGGCTGGCCACCACAACTGATAAGCCCAGGCTGGGCAAGGCTCTCAGCTTTCCTCTCGAGGCGTCTGCATCTCTGCAGGAATTTCTGGTCTGAATCGTTCGGCGAAGGCGACGAGGGCCACGCCAATCAGGAACAGGGCCGTGATCGCCCCAGCCAGAAGCAGCATCGTGATCGGGTCCGTGGAGGGGGTCAGCACTGCTCCGGCGAGGGCTGCAGTGAGCACCACCCAACGCCAGCTGGACAGCATCGCTCGCCAGCGCACCAACCCCAGTACACCCAAAAGCAGCTGCAGAACAGGGAGTTGAAAGGCAAGACCGGTGGCGAGCATCAGCAGCAGCACAAAATCGAGGTAACGCTCGATTGACCACAGCGGTTCCACCACATCAGCGCCGTAACTCACCAGAAACCTCAGGGCCGCAGGCACCAGCGCCCACCAGGCAAAGGCCAGGCCGAGCAGGAACAGAACGGCGGATCCAGCCACCGCCGGAGCGATCAGTCGGCGCTCGCGAATGGTCAGGCCAGGAAGGATGAAGGCCAGGCCCTGGTAAAGCACGTAGGGCAACGCCAAGGTGAGACCTGCATAGCCGGCCACCTTCAG
Organism: Prochlorococcaceae cyanobacterium Fu_MAG_50; assembly: GCA_036012625.1. Classification (GTDB taxonomy): domain Bacteria; phylum Cyanobacteriota; class Cyanobacteriia; order PCC-6307; family Cyanobiaceae; genus DASCPR01. The sequence goes on along the minus strand of DASCPR010000231.1, from coordinate 12,114 downwards.
GGAGACGAACAGGAACTCACCTGGAGCCAGCTGCAGGAAGTGGATCGGTCCTGCTGGCGCTTCCAGAAGACGAACGAGGGGCTTCACGGCGAGAAGACACAAGCCAGCGGCGATGACAACGGCAAGAAGGCTGCGGAGCACCCCCTGGCGCAATTCCTCCAGGTGATCGAGCAGGGGCATCTCCACGTCATTGGGGAGATCGCTGTCTGATGGCCGTTTGTTGATCCTGATCGGCGGTGGCGGCGGCAGAATCGAACCTTCGGACTGATCGGCAGGAGGGATCAGGATTTTGTCCCCAGATTGCCTTCAGGCTAAGGGCTTTAGGGAGGAGAGGTGTTGCAGCCCTCTGTCGGGCTCCGCCCAGAAGACCTCGCCGCCGCGATGGCGAACTGTGCCTGGTGCTGTGCCAGGAATCCGCTGCAACTGCTCAGTTGGAACCACAATCACGGCAACGCGCTGATTGCCTCTCGCACGGCTGAAATGGGCGGCCAGATCAGCCGCCAGCTGAAGGTCTGCCTGCTCAGCCAGGCCTGCGGAAACCTTCAGCACCACATGGCTGCCAGGACATTCCTGGGCGTGAAACCAGAGATCACCAGGTCGGGCCTGCCGCAGGCTGATCCAATCGTTCTGACGATGATTCCGGCCGATCTGCAGCCTCAGCCCCCCTGGTGTTGAGAGCTCAAGGGGCTGGGGTGGTTGATGGGAGCTGCCCCGGTTTTTGCGCTGCTGCCGGGGAGAGGGTGTCAGCAACTCATCAAGTTCCCGGCGCAGGTCCTGCAGCCGGCTCAATCGATCCTCCGGGGGTTCCCATCCGGCGGCAGCCAGATCCTCCAGGAAGCTTTCACTCCCCTGGATCAGTTGGATTCTCTGCCGATGGTGGGCCATCCTTTCCAGGAGAGCAGTGGAGGAACGCCGCAGTTTGCGAGCGAGTTTGTAGAGCTTCTGAGCAGCCTCGATCTGTTCCCGGTTCGGAGACGGCTGGCAGAGGATGGCATCGGCCTGTTGCTGAAGTGCGCCGCTTTCAGCCGTGGCATCCAGACGTTGCTGCTGCTCGCTCAGGGCCTTTTGCTCCCGATCCCGCCAGCGGTTGAGCCGTTGTTGAAGGTCGTTGGTCAGTTGGTTGAGCTCCCTTCTGTGGAGCTGCTCGCGGTAATAGTGGCCAAGGCCAAGGCTCAGTCCTTTTTCCGGTGGGGATGGCGCACTGCCAGCCTCGCCATCCCAGACGCGATAGGCGGTGGGACCATCGAAACGAAGCCGGAATCTGCCCTGCTCAAGCTGCTCAAGCCAGCAGCACCACCGCTGATAAAGGCGATGCCATTGCCTTTCATCGAGATCTCTGATCGGTTGCCTCAGCAATTCGCGCGCCTGCTCGGGATTGTCGCCAGCCAGCTGCAGGGCCAGAGCCGGACTGATCCCCTGATAACACTCCTGAAGGGCCTTCTGAACTGTGTTGGGAATGACGCAGAGCCTTTGCCGCCAGCGTTGCATTGATTCGGTTGCGCAGGGCTCAAGGCTTTGCAGTGGCGGTGGCTCTGCATAGATGTCTCCGGTGCCGATCGGTCTGATCCGGGATTGGTGATTGCGAACCTGTCGGCCCAGGGCGATCACCCTGGTCTGGGGGTCGAGCAGCAGCAGATTGCTGTGACGCCCCATCAGTTCAAGGACCAGGGTGCGTTGCACGGGCTCACCGGGCCTGTTGGCAAGACCGAAGTTCACCACTCGCTCAAAGCCCTTCTGTTCCAGTGAGATCAACGCCAGTTGGCGCAAGCCGTGTTGCACCTGCTGAGCCAGGGTGCTTCCCGTGCCCTGACGGGAGGGTGGCGGAATGCGCACCAGCCGTGCTGCCTCTGCACGCCAGCAGAGCTCAAGCCAGATCAGCCCTGAAAGGGTGCGAAAGCCGAGTTGAAGTGTCTGGGGGGAAGGTTGCTGGGCCTTTTCAAAGCGACTCGGCAGCAGCTCGCCCCTGAGCTCGGCAAGCACCGCCCGCAGGCTGGTCAGGTCCATCACCTGAAGGGCAGCTGAGCTCATCGAGGCGGCCTGGACCTGAATCTCAGAAGACCTTCCTACTCTGCGGAGCATCTTGCTGCAATTGATGGCACCGTTGATGGCACCGTCCCCAAGCACTAGCGGTCGGCTCACCGTGATCACTGGACCCAGTGGTGTTGGCAAAGGCACGCTCGTGACGCAGCTGCGAAATCAACACCCTGAGATCTGGTTGTCGATTTCCGCCACAACACGATCTCCAAGGAAGGGGGAGGTGGATGGCGCTGATTATTTTTTCCAGAGCCGCGACCACTTTGATCAACTCGTGCTTCAGGAGGGTTTCCTGGAATGGGCTGAGTTTGCTGGCAACTGTTATGGAACCCCCCGTGAGCCGGTGCAGGCTCAACTGCTGAAAGGCCGCCCCGTTCTGCTCGAGATTGAACTTGAAGGAGCCAGACAGGTGCGCAGAAGTTTCAAGGAGGGCCTGCAGATCTTTCTTGCGCCCCCCAGTGACGAGGAGCTGGAGCGGCGTATTCGTGGCAGGGCTACAGATTCTGAGGATGCGATCCGCCGGCGTCTGGCAAGGGCTCAGCAGGAACTTGAGGCTCAGCAGGAATTTGATGCCGTGGTTGTCAATGACGATCTGAACAAAGCCCTGGCTGAAGTGAAAAAGCTGATGGGATTGGGATCTTGAATTGGCAATCAAATTGGCATTGGCAATAAAAAAGCCCCTGTTGGGGCTTTCGGTGTTGATGGTTTTGGAACCTTGCCCCGCAAGTGGCTTGTTTGAATTAAGAAGCTTGCAAAGGAAGGGCTTGAGAGCTCACATCGGGTGGAAAAGAACGTCTGGGTAAAAACGATTCCATTCGATCAGAATTCCTGCAGTGACGATGCACAAGGCTGCTGCAAGGACTGGTGCGCTTCTAAGGAATTTGCTCATGGCATTTAGATCTGAAGAGGTTTGGAGAAGGTTTTCGTTCAGCGTGGAGAGACGGTGACCTTGTCGTCACTTTCAGTCAAGCCACCTCTTGTGGCTTGCACATGAGCAAGAAGCGGCCAGCTGGCAGCGCCTAGGAAACATCTGAAGGCCAGGCTTGTGTCAATTATGATTTCATTTGAAGCGGCATCTTTAGCCCCCCGAACCGCGATCAGATACTGACGACCTGCCCAGCCGATACAACCGGCGATGTAGAGGAAAATGATCGCAGGGATCATGAAATCTCCGGCATGATTCCAGCGACCATCCACAACGAGATGGGGCAGTCCGTCCTCACCGCAGACGGCTTTGCTATAGCGCTCAAAGCGAGCGACGGCCTGTGGAGTGGCTGCAGCGCTGGCACGCTGTTGGAAATGTGGGCTTTCTGCGCAGGGGGTCAGACCTGAAACTTCAGCTTTGGCAATGGGCGCAAAGCCGAAAACAAGCAGGGCCGAGAGCACAACCGCGAAAATACGACGCATCGGTTCGATTCCTGATAGGTGCCACTGAAGGGCAGGATGTCACCCCGTGACGATAGGAAAGCCTCGCAACAACCATGCCAAGCGTCCTGGCCCTCGAAACAAGTTGTGACGAGTCTGCGGTTGCAGTGGTGCGACTCGAGAGGGGCAGGATCGTGGTGATCGCCCATCAGATCGCCTCTCAGATTGAGGAACACGCCCAGTGGGGTGGGGTGGTGCCGGAGATCGCCTCAAGGCGACATGTGGAAGCGTTGCCCCATCTGGTTGAGCAAGTTCTGGAAGAGGCGACGCTGTCGATTTCATCCCTTGATGCGGTGGCGGCAACGGTGGCACCCGGTCTTGCCGGTGCGTTGATGGTTGGCTCCGTCACAGCAAGAACACTCGCCGCTCTGCATGGCGTCCCTTTCCTTGGCATTCACCACCTCGAAGCCCATCTCGCTTCCGTTCAATTGGCGGAAAATCCGCCCACACCTCCCTATCTGGTTCTGTTGGTCAGTGGTGGGCATACCGAACTGATTCGTGTTGAAGCCCCTGGAGAGTTCACGCGTCTGGGACGAAGCCATGACGATGCTGCCGGTGAGGCCTTCGATAAGGTTGCCCGCCTTCTCGGCCTGACCTATCCAGGTGGCCCGGCGATTCAGGCGATCGCTGAAAGCGGAGACCATTCCCGTTTTGCCCTACCCAAGGGCCGGGTCTCCAAGCCGGGAGGTGGCTTCTATCCCTACGACTTCTCCTTCAGCGGCTTGAAGACAGCCATGCTGCGGCAGGTTGATGGCTTGAAAGCTTTAAAAGAAGATCTACCCCTGGCTGATCTTGCCGCCAGTTTCGAGCAGGTGGTGGCCGAGGTGCTGGTGGAGAGAAGTTTTCGCTGTGTCAGCGATCAGAATCTTGGCTCGCTTGTGATCGTGGGCGGTGTAGCGGCGAATCGGCGCCTGCGTCGGCTGATGCAGCAGCGAGGCGAGCAGCAGGGGATTGCCATTCACGTCGCTCCCCTCGATTACTGCACAGATAACGGGGCGATGGTGGGGGCTGCCGCTTTGCAAAGGCTTGTGAGTGCAGTGGGTTACAGCTCTCTGGAGCTTGGTGTTTCGGCCCGCTGGCCCCTTGCGGACAGCGTTGCTTTTTACAAGTTGTCACCTCCTTTCTGAGGTTTTGCTATCTAGGAAGCAGGGTCACGTAACTCAGAAAAACTTAGATGGCTACTGAAATCGGAACAGATTCCACCCCCACCCCCAGCCAAGGGGAGCCCCCGAGTGCTGCAGAACTGAACTCATGGCGACGGGGTTTCACTCCCCAGGCCGAGATCTGGAATGGACGCATGGCCATGCTCAGCCTTGTCCTGGGCTTGTCGCTGCTGCTTGTGATTCGGCTGTTGACTATGAATTAGCGGTTGACCATGAATTAGCTGTTGAGGATGCCCTTGCTGTTGGCGATTCCCTTCTCCCAGCCAGCTGGTTCGATCCAGGTTGGAGCTGTCTCTGGCTGCCTCGAAAGGGTCAACTCTGATTGGCTGACACCCATTGGCTGCTGCTAACACCCATTGGCTGCTGCTAACACCCATTGGCTGCTGCTAACACCCATTGGCTGCCGCCACCCCAGATTGGCTGCCTCTCCTGACGGCGCCAATCCTGCTCAGCTGCGTCCTCTCAGGGCCTGAGCCAGTTCATTGGGCTTGAGGCTCACGGAAACCGCCTTTTCTGGCTCAACCTTGCCCTGTTCGACCAGGGCGAGAAGTGACTGATTGGCGGTCACCATGCCATCAAATCCACTCCTCTCCATGATCTCCTCCACCTCATCGAGGGCTCCTCGCTGGATGTAGTCCTTGCAAGCATCGGTGTTGATGAGGATGTCGTGGAAGGCGGCCCTTTTGTTATCAGTCGTGCGCAGCAATCCCTGGGCGATCACCCCCAGCAGTGATTCGGAAAGGGAACGCCTCACACTCTCCTGCTCTTCAGGTGGATACATCCCCAGAACCCGTTCCACGGTTTTCACCGCTGAATTGGTGTGCAGGGTGCCGAAGACCAGATGGCCGGTCTGGGAGGCTTCCAGGGCGGTGGCCAGGGTTTCCTGATCGCGGATCTCTCCGATCAGGATCACATCCGGGTCTTCTCTGAGGGCGGCGCGCAGGGCGTGATGGAATTTCAGGGTGTGCTGCCCCACTTCCCTGTGCCTTACAAGCGATTGCTTGCTTTCATGCACAAACTCAACGGGATCCTCAATGGTGAGGATATGGCGGTTCTCGTTGCGGTTGATCCAGTCGATCATCGCCGCCAGGGTGGTGCTTTTCCCTGAGCCTGTCGGCCCGGTCACCATGATCAGGCCCTTGGGCTTTGCCGCCAGCTCCCGCAGCACATCCGGCAGCTTCAGATCTTCCAGGGTCAGGATTGTCTGGGGGATCAGCCGCAGCACCATGGCAGGTCCCCGCAGGGAATCCAGCAGATTGATTCTCACCCTGACAAAGGAGAAGGCATGGGAGCCGTCGAACTCCTTGCTGCGGAAAAACTGATCGATCTGATTGGCTGAGAGCATTTCCCGCAGCCAGCCCTGAAACACCTCAACATCCGTTGTTGGCCAGGAGGTTGTCTGGATTTCTCCACGGGCTCTGTAGCGGGGCTTTTCGCCGACGCCAAGGTGAACATCGGAGTGGCCTTGCTGATGGGCAATCCTGACGATCTCCTCCAAGCCGGGTGAGTCCCCCACTGCGCTGGCGGCCTGCTGCGGAGCAGGTGGCATCAGCGCAGTGTTGGCCTGCTTCTGGACTGGACTGGGGGGCGTCCCGGCTGTCGGCGGTGATGCCCCAGGAGCGGCAGGTGCGACTGTTGGCGGCGAGGACGTGCCCGGACCGGCTCGCCGGGGGGGGAAGTTCGGGGGAAGAACCGCTGGAGTCACGTCTGCGCAAGCACTCTTGCTGCAGCATCGCCATGGTCATCAAGCTGGCAAGTTTTTGCCCGCTTTGCCTTCCAGTTGCGCCGCTGTTGCCACGACTAGGATCTGCCCACTCATTGCAACGTCATGGCAGGCCTGCCCCGCGTCACCATCGTGCTGGGCACCAGACCCGAGGCGATCAAGCTCGCGCCGGTGATCAGGACGTTCAAGGCCTGTGACCTGCTCGAAACCCGTGTTGTGCTGACCGGTCAGCACCGTGAGATGGTCAGCCAGGTCATGGATCTCTTCGGTCTCAGCGCCGACAGGGATCTTGATCTGATGGCACCTCGCCAGACCCTGACCCATGTGACCTGCGCTGCACTGGCAGGCCTGCGGGACGACTTCCATGCCTTCCCACCCAGCCTGGTGCTGGTGCAGGGGGACACCACAACGGCTTTTGCATCAGCCCTGGCCGCTTTCTATGAGCAGATCCCCGTGGGCCATGTCGAGGCGGGGCTACGCACTGACAATCTGCTGGATCCTTTCCCTGAGGAGGCCAACAGGAGATTGATTTCGCAGTTGGCTACGTTGCACTTTCCCCCCACACCCCTGGCGGAGGCCAACCTCAGGGCCTCGGGTGTGGTGGGCAGGATCGCTGTCACCGGCAATACGGTGATCGATGCGCTGTTGCTGATGGCCGATCAGGCACCCAGTCTTCAGTTCGAGCGCATCGACTGGTCAAAACAGCGGGTGATTCTTGCCACGGTCCATCGTCGTGAAAATTGGGGAGATCGGCTCAAAGACATCGCTGCAGGCATGCGTCTGGTGCTGGACCGTCATCCGGACACGGCTCTGCTCCTGCCTCTGCACCGCAATCCCACGGTGAGGGAGCCTCTGCAGAGATTCCTCGGAGATCACCCCAGGGTGGAACTCACCGAGCCCCTGGATTACGACCGGCTTGTGGCGGCGATCAGGGGATGCACGCTTCTGCTCACCGATTCCGGCGGCCTTCAGGAGGAGGCTCCATCCCTGGGCAAGCCCGTGCTGGTCCTGCGCCAGACGACTGAGCGCCCAGAAGCGGTGGATGCAGGGACGGCCAAGCTGGTGGGAACAGACCCGCAAGCCATCTTCTCTGAGACCGATCTGCTTCTCTCGGACCAGGCCGCTTATGAGGCCATGGCCCGGGCGATCAATCCCTTTGGCGATGGCCTTGCCAGCGGCAGGATCCTTGAGGCCAGCCGTGAACTTCTTGGTGTCTGATGCATCCTTCAGTCCATGCGGTCACTATCGCTGGTGGCTTTCAAGGGGGTGTGGCAGCAGTGAGCGAACCCTGCTGTTCATCGGCCTGAACCCATCGCTGGCCTCGGCCTCAAGGGATGATCCGACCCTGCGCAGGCTTCTGGGCTTTGCCGATCGCTGGCACTATGGTCGTCTGATTGTTGTCAATCTGTTCGCACGGATCAGTCCATCCCCGGCGGTCTTGCGTCGATGTGTTGATCCTGTTGGCCTGATCAATGATGCTGTCACTGAGGAATGGCTTGCCCATTGGTCCAGTTCCCCGCAATCGGAGCTGTGTTGTGGTTGGGGCGTTCGAGGTCAGTGGCGAGATCGTGACCTGCATGTGATTCGGATGATCGATCAACACCAGAACCGGCGACGTCAGCGCTTCCCCGGGGCCAGGGGTGCGCAGGTCCTCGCTCTGACCAAGGGCGGCCAGCCTCGCCATCCTCTCTACCTGGCGCGTCAGGTTCGTCTGCAGCCATTCCATTGGGCAGAACCGCCGCTGATCCGTCATCCTGAGGCGATGGATCCGTTGCAAACGGTTCGCCGATGACACGCACCCCTCGCCGCTATGCGGTTCACCTTCATCTTTCCGGCGGCCAGACCGAAAAGGTTCATTTCCCCACCCTGGAGACTTTCCAGCAGTGGTATCAGGGGGTGGTCAATGCCTCCGGGACAGGGGGGTTCGTCAATGTCCCGCTGACAGATCTGGATGGGGAATATTTGGTTGTCCGACCCGAAGCCGTTATCAGCGTGAGGGTCGAACCCCAGTACGCAGCTCTCGATGACACCTGAGCGGCTGAGCCTGCTCTGGGGCATCACTGTTTTTGCAGGGGCAGGGGCACGGCTGCTGGCAGCCCTTTCCGGCTTGCCAGGGGTTGTGCTGCTGTTGCTGTCAGGTCTATTGATCGGTCGCTCTGGTCTGGGCCTGGTGGAGCCCCTTGATCTCGGCAATGGCCTTGGCACGATCGTCGGCCTGCTTGTCAGCCTTGTGCTTTTTGACGGTGGCCTGAACCTCAGGCTTCCCGACGACACCATCAAGGCCACCGTGTTGCGGATTTCACTGATCCGGCTGGTGGTCTCGATGGCGGCCGGTCTGTTGGCGGCCCACTGGCTGGCAGGGCTGTCCTGGTCTGTGGCTGCTGTCTACAGCGCCATCGTTCTGGGGACAGGCCCCACGGTTGTGACCCCACTGGTTCAGCAGATCCGCCTGGCGCCGCCTCTGGGGGATGTGCTGGAGGGGGAGGGCCTTGTGCTTGAACCCGTTGGAGCGGTCTTGGCCACCGTCTTGCTGGAGTTGGTGCTCGGTGATCTGCATGGCTGGCGGGAGCTGCTTCTGGGCCTGATGTCCCGCCTGGGGGGCGGGGTTCTGATCGGTGCATCCGCAGGGTGGGTGCTCTCTGAGGGGCTTCGCAGAATTGATGAGAGCGCCACGGCGGGGCTGAGGTTGCAACTGTCCATCGGGGCAGTGTTCCTGACCTATTCGATCTGTGAGTGGCTGTTGCCTGAATCTGGATTGCCAGCATCTGTGGCTGCCGGTGTCGTGGTTGGTCGCCGTGAGGCTCCCCAGGCAGCCCAGCTGAATGAATTGATCCAGGAGCTCGCCCGTCTTGCGATCACGATGCTGTTTCCCCTGCTGGCTGCTGATGTGTCCTGGGCTGAGTTGAGCCCCCTTGGCCTGGGTGGCGTCAGTTGTGTGTTGGTGCTGATGTTGATTGTGCGTCCCATCGCCGTGGGGCTGGCCACGGTTGGTTTGCCGCTGCAGTTTCAGCAAAGGCTTTTCCTCGGCTGGATGGCTCCCCGGGGAATCGTCACCGCATCGGTGGCATCCCTGTTCGCGATCCGGCTTGAGCAGGCCGGCGTCTTGGGTGCCGGCCGTCTTCAGGGTCTGGTGTTTCTGACGATCCTGATGACCGTCGGCCTGCAGGGTCTCACAGCCCAACCCCTGGCCCGAGCCCTGGGGCTATTGGCTGTAGATGAAACGCCTGTCGCAGAAATGGCTGAGGATGAGAGTTCCGCTTCTGATCGATCAGAGGCAACGGCGCAGTCGCAGTCTGTCCTGCCCGACCCTGGCCAGTAAGCCCCATGTGGTGATCAGGTCCGGTCCCTGCAGTTGGCCGAGCAGGGCTGCCCGCAGGCTTTTCATGACCACGCCTTTCTTCACACCGGCGGCTTGTGCAGCATCGCTGAGCAGCTGCTGGGCACGAGGGATGTCGTCACCATCCCATGGCGAGGCCTCAAGTTGTTCGAGCAGGCTGCCCAGTGCTGAGCGGGCACCGTCAATGTCCAGTTGCTTATTGCCATCCGCCTGCAGAGGCGGTTCCTCAAAGAAGGGCCTGGCCTGCTCAATGCCGTCGTTGAGGAGGGTGAGGGAAGGTCCGAGCAGTTCTGCAAGCGCCAGTCCCCAGTCCTGATCAGGTAGATCCCAGCCCGCTGCTGACCAAAGGGGCTCCAGGGCGAGAAGCAGCTTGGCCGGGTCCCAGCCATGCAGAACCTGGGCATTCAGCCAGTTCAGCTTGTCCCAGTCGAATTTTGCCCCTGCTTTGTTGACCCGCCCGAAACTGAACACCTCAGCGGCTTGCTGGAGGTTGAAACGCTCCTCCATCCCTTCCGGAACAGACCAACCCAGCAGGGTCATGTAATTGGTCATCGCTTCTGCGGTATAGCCCTTGCTCTTGAAGTCATTGATGGAGGTGACCCCATCCCGCTTGGACAGTTTTTTGCCCTCGGGGTTGAGGATCAATGGTGTGTGGGCGAACTCAGGCAGAGGCAGTGCCAGGGCCTGATAAAGCAACAACTGTTTGGCTGTGTTGGCAATGTGATCTTCACCGCGGATCACATGGGTGATGGCCATGGAGGCATCATCCACAACCACCACCAGGTTGTAGAGCGGGTCTCCGATCTGGTCTGCTGGGGCCCGTCGGGCGATCACCATGTCACCGCCCAGATCAGAGCTGCTCCATTGCATTGAGCCGCGCACAAGATCTTTCCAGATGATGGTTTCTGCATCGTTGATGCGAAAGCGCACCACTGCCGTTCGCCCCTCTTTCTGGAATGAGGCCTCCTGATCGGCGGAGAGATGCCGATGTCTGTTGTCGTGCCTGGGAGGCAGGCCTTTTGCGCGCTGGCTTTCACGCATCTCCTCCAGCTCCGCATCAGTGGCATAGCAGCGATAGGCCAGGCCTTGATCGAGAAGGCTCTGGATGGCGGCGTGATGGCTGGCGATCCTTTCGCTTTGGATCACCGGCTGCTCATCCCAGCTGAGGCCAAGCCAGGTCAGGCCTTCGAGGATATTGGCGGTGAATTCAGGTCGCGAACGCTCCTTGTCGGTGTCCTCGATGCGCAAGAGGAATTCACCCCCCTGATTTCTGGCGAAAAGCCAGTTGAATACAGCCGTTCGGGCGGTGCCGATGTGAAGAGACCCTGTAGGACTGGGGGCCAGCCGAACACGTACCGTCACGAGCGAATCAGGGGGATAACGGGACCGACGGGATTCGAACCCGCAACTTCCGCCGTGACAGGGCGGTGCTCTAACCAATTGAACTACGGTCCCAGATCTGCTCAGAATCCAACCAGATCTCACTGGTGGATGGCTGCTCAGTGTCGCCTGCGCGACCAAGGAAGTATCGACCTCAGACCTGCCAATCGTCAACCGCTGCTGGAGGCTTCCCCCGCGGCCGAAGGGGAGCTTTAAAAGCCATGCTTAAGCAGGCCCCATGCAGAAACAGGCTGCAGGGACTTTCGTGAAGAAGACTTGTAAGGAAATGGCTGACTGAATCAAGCCGGTTTGAATTCAGGGCTTGAAACCGGCGGGTTCGATCAGGCGTACTTGGTTGCCACGGGCTGTGAATTCACGACCCTGGTCGCTCTGCACAACAACGCGACCACCAGATTTAACTCGAATGACGCGAGCACGAACCCAGCCTAGGGCGGCGGATTCGAGCACCTTCACGACATCACCAGGTTGAAGATCCAACTCCATGCTCGAAACCAGGAAACTGCGAAAGGGGGCATCGGACGCGCCGTGAGGGACTCGAACCCCCGACATCAGGTTTTGGAGACCTGCGTTCTACCAACTGAACTAACGGCGCAGGGCGATGAAACCCTTGTCCATCGCTTAGCGATGGGATTTGGATTGAACGAGGCCGAAACCTCAGCGATCGAAGCGCTGCTTCACGCGGGTGGCCTTGCCAACCCGTTCCCGCAGATAAAAAAGCTTCGCCCTTCTTACCTTACCGCGGCGTTCGACCTTTATCGAGGCAACTTGCGTGCTGTGCAGCATGAACACACGTTCAACGCCAATGCCCTGGAAGATGCGGCGCACGGTGATTGTTTCGTGGATGCCACCGTGCCTCTTGGCGATCACAACCCCTTCGTAGGGCTGAACCCGTTCCTTGTTCCCCTCACTGATGCGGACACCGACCCGCACAGTGTCGCCCACATAAATGTCTGGAAGCTTGCTTTTCAGCTGTGCTGCCTCAAAACTCTGAATCAGTTGTTCTGCACTGAGACGGGCCTTGGCTTTTTTGC
>DASCPR010000230.1:0-2451 GCA_036012625.1 Prochlorococcaceae cyanobacterium Fu_MAG_50 | reverse complement strand
GCATCGAAGCAGCTGCTTGGCTTCTACAGGGATCTCAGTGGTGCCTTCCGAGGTCTTGACGCCAGGATCCCCCGTGAAATGGATGTGAAGGGCCGTGAGGCTCTCGGCTTGCTGGCCCAGGCCAATCTGCGACTGGCGGCATTGTTCAGACGGCAGAATCAGCCTGAGGTGGCGGTGCCGGTGCTGGTGGAAGTGGTGAAACTGATGACACCCTCCCAGGTTGAGGGACAGAAGGCCTATCAGAGCCTGGTGGAACTCGGTTTTGTTGAGACCCCATTTGCGGGAGCCAAATCGATGCCATCAAATTGAGTCATGGCTCAAGCTCTGATGCCAATCTGTCAGCATCATTCCTGAGCGCAAATTCGATATGGTTCAAGTCGACAAGGTGGAGGAAGCCATCAAGCTTGTGATGCCTGATGCCAAGGTCAGCGTCGAAGACCTGAACGGTGGTGGAGATCACCTTCAGGTGACTGTTGTTTCCTCGGCCTTCGCAGGTCTCAGCCTGATACGACAGCATCAGTTGGTGTACGGAGCCCTTCAGGCTGAGCTGGCCAGTGAGGCCATTCATGCCCTTGCACTGAGAACTTCGACACCTGATTAGTCCTGATCCCTTTCAACCTATGGATTCCGATACAAACGCTCGCATCGAGACTTTGATCAATTCGAGCCCGCTCATGGTGTTCATGAAGGGTACGAAACTCATGCCTCAGTGCGGTTTCTCAAACAATGTGGTGCAAATCCTCAATGCGCTAGGCGTCAGCTTTGAAACGTTTGATGTGCTTTCAGATATGGAGATCCGTCAAGGGATAAAGGATTACTCCAACTGGCCAACAATTCCACAGGTGTATCTGAAAGGAGAATTCCTCGGTGGATCAGACATCCTTATTGAGCTCTACAACAGTGGCGAATTGCGCGAGAAAATAGAGGTCGCATTGGCTTCCTGACTGGCTTCCTGACTGGGATCCTCTGGGCCTCACCAGCCTGAATCTCTGCGCTGGTAGAGGGTGCTGAGATCGCCGTCTGGTCCGATGAAGCTGGATGGATCAAGAATCCAGCGATCAATCAGGGATTCCAGACGGGACTGTTCCCTGGACTCCAGCTGAGCTGTTTTTCTGAGGGCATGGAGGTAGCCATCGGCGTAGAGACGCAGCTCTGAAGGGCTGTGGTACCGGCTGGTTAGCTCCTGACAGGCGTCAATCAGTGATTGAAAATGCCGGATGGTATCGGGATGTGCAAGGAATGTCATTGACAGAGAAGGGATCAGTCCCTTTTTCAAGCTTGCCGGACAATTGCTTTAGGTTACGCGTGCTTTGTTATGAGATGTGACCTCCACCCAGCGCGATTCCCTGATGAGTGAGGCCGATACCGTCTCTTCGACTGGGCCCATGATGATTGATGATCCTGGCCAGGAACCCTCCAGGGTTCTTGTGGTTGAGCCCCACCCGACGCTGCGCACAGTTCTGGTGCAGCGCTTGAGGCAGGACGGGCATCTCACCGCAGCCGTTTCCTCTGCTTCGGAAGCTATCGAGCTTTGTGAAGATCAATCACCCGATCTGCTTGTCAGTGCTGAATTGCTGGCCCACAGTTCGGCACTTCGGCTGGCCCAGCAGCTCCGCGCTCCGGTGATGGTGCTGACAGCACGAACGGGTGCTGATTCTCTGGTGGGGTTGCTCGATGACGGGGCCGATGATGTGCTGCGTAAGCCCTTCGGGCTTGAGGAGCTGGCTGCACGCTGCCGCACCTTGCTCAAACGTGGTCGCAGCGGCCTACAGGAGCGCGTCAGTGTTGGACCCCTTGAGGTTCACCTCCTCCTGCGTCAGGTCACTTTGCGAGAGAAACCTGTTGAACTGAGCCCAAGGGAATTCGCGCTGCTCTGCGCCTTGCTGATGCCTCCCGGGATGGTGCGAAGTCGACAGGAACTGCTGCGCATGGCCTGGCCGCCTTTCAGTGGCGGACCTCGCTCTGTGGATACTCAGGTGCTCACCCTGCGTCGCAAACTTGAACAGGCAGGCCTTGGCGAGGGGGGTGGCATCACCACAGTGCGCCAGCAGGGCTATCGCTTCAGCCTTGAAACCCTGTCCTGAAGATCTCTGGATAAGGACTCACCTCGTCCATTGACATTCAGATCCCATAACCAGCTGGAAGGGCTATCCATCCCTTCCAGATCGAAAGTGCTGTGAGGCCCTCGCCAACAAGCATCAGCACAGAGAGTCCTAAAAGCAGCTGATAAGTCCAGGCAGGCGTGAGCCGTCCAACCTTGGTGGTGTCAATGCCTCCACGGTCTTGAATCTGTTGCAGACACTGCTCGAACTGCTCGATCCGTTGCGGTAGCAGCTGATGGTTGAGTTGTTTTGTTTGCAGATAAAACACTGTTCCTCCCTGGCTGGTGCGGATGGGGACCAATGCGTTCAGCTCATTCCAGCGGATCCTCCAGCCCCTTCTCAGGCCCCA
>DASCPR010000229.1:0-2695 GCA_036012625.1 Prochlorococcaceae cyanobacterium Fu_MAG_50 | reverse complement strand
TGAACAGTGGGGTCTTGGTGGTGACCACACCCGATTCAACCCTGGCTAATCCAATCCAGGTCACCGGGGCAGTGACCATCGCTGCTGCGGTCGAAAACGCCACCATTAGAGGCGATGGCTCTGCAGCTACTATTGTTACTGTAGCTGATACTCAGGGGCCCATCGCAGGATTCAATTATCACATTGACGCTGAAGCTGGTGTTAATGCGACTGACGAAGTCAACCTTAGTGGTGCATCCGTTGATCCTGACGTAAAAGTTGATGGCGAGCTTGTTGTAGGAACCGACGGCGAAACAATTGCCGAAGTAGGCCCAACAGGTGCTGCACCTACTAATACTTACTTGCACACTGCTGCTGGTAATGATCAGATCATGGGTACAGATGAATCTGACTTTATTCGTGGTGGATCAGGTAATGACACCATCAATGGCGGTGGTGGTGATGACCTGATCCGTATGGGTAGCGGTTCAGACACAGTCAGCACCGCTGACGGTGCTGATGTTATCTACGTCACTGGTGACCAGCTTGATGGAGGCGTAAACGTCATCACTGACTTCGAGAGTGGTGTCGATCAGATTCAGATGGATAAGGACCTTGAGGGTGATGTTGATGTCACATTCAACGATGCTTCCACTAAAATCCAGATTGAATTCACTTCAGATGGTGAAACTACCACTACATCCATCGAATCCGAGGGCGATGCCTTCGCTGATGACGACGTAACCTTCGTCTGATCCTTTAAGCACATTTCATTTTTCTGAGCTGCAGGGGCCTAAACCCCTGCAGCTTTTTTTTGCTTAATCCCGCCTCGCCTTTAGTGGTAAAACCCTGCTTTAGCCTTGGTTTTGGCGTTTTCCCTCAATGGTCAAAGTTTGTTTTGCTTGTTTGCAAATCGCCTGAGCTTCTTTAACTTGAATCATCAAAATTAGTTTAGATGTTCTGCATCAGAAGGATCGTCAGCTGATAAGTAGTTGTGAGTCGCTCCGGTTGAGGTGCGAACCATAGACCCAGGCCTCACGGCATCGATCCATAGCCAACCCAATGCGCGGCAACGGGCTTGGTTGGCTAGGCTGCAAGCCGTTTAGTCAAAGCCTGCAGTCTCTCTGGATCTCATTCATATCCGCACCAGAACTTATACACCACGTACCAATGGTAAGGCTGAACGATTCATTAAGACCCTGTCCCGGGAATGGGCTTACTCCATGGGCCTTGCTGCACTCCGAGGAGCGCAACCACTTGCCGCCTCCCTGTCTGTAAGAGCTCTAAGCGAATCAGGAATCAATCAGCCCGCGGCGACAGATCGCTTCCCCGTCGGCTGTTAGCTTCACCAATCGTTATTTCTGGTAACGTCAATTTGCAATTATAAGATCATCGGTACATCACAGGCTCAGCTGATGTGATCATGGCTAATCGTAGAAGCTCTGCTGCTCATGCCCAGTGCATGGCTGGCTCCATTATCAATGCTGCTGGAGGCCGAATCAAGTGGTGATCACAAGGTCAATCTCCAGGGCGCCTTGGGCCGTATGCTGAAAACTCTCTGCCCACGGCTGATGGTGATGTTGATCTAGGCGATCACGGCTTTTATGCCCGCTGTTGCTGGCATTGACCGTACTGGTTCAGGTGGTGGCATGGTTGGCGTGGGATGTTATTTGCTTCTCAGCAGATCAGGCTCATGAGGATGATAGCGCATCGATTGTTTTGATGCGGCTTTGATGCCTTTGCTCGTAGCTAACCTTGATAATTCACTCAGAATTCTCTCTCGGGTTAGGGCTTTTTTAACCTGGTTTGTTTTGATCATTATCGTGTAGCTTTGATTATCCAAATAGATAAAGAATCGGCGGCTTTAAATAGTCGACCAGTTCTTCCGGGTTGACGATAGCCTCGTTGCCGCCTGCTACAAGAAGTGGGTCAAGATATCTCTCCTCGTTATTTTCAAGCAGCTGGCGTTTGATGAAAGGGCAACCATCTAGGATCAGCGGAATGGACCAACTATGCGTTGGTGAAAAGTTGCTGATCGATGAGGTCCCAGAGCTGAGTAGCTCCTGCAGAATCCAGTCACTGCAATGCTTAGAAAGAAGTGAGTAAAGCTGCTGTTGCAACCTCTCACTGCTCAGTTGGAAACGCAGCTTAACGACTGAGTGCAGTGGCTTCAGTGGAATTCCATGTTGCAGGATTAATTGAGAAAGTCCTATCTCTCCAGATCGGATCGACCGGCGCATGCCCCCCCAGCCTGGATAGTCACGCCAGTAGTTATTCCACCAACCAGCCTCAATGACGGCTTGCGGAAGATGCAGCGCATAGCTCTGCAGGTGATAGCCGTTTTCGTAGGAGTCTGTAATTCCCACAACAGCCTCTGGATCTCCGTTCAGAAACCTTGGCCAACTGCTAGCAGCCAGGTTGATGATTGGGTAAACACTGTCGTTTAAAAGGATCAGTTGTTTGCAGCAGGTCAGCAGATCTTTTGCCTTCAGGTTTAACCAACCGTCCTGGAAGGCGCCGAAATCACGTCCTTCGTTGATTCGGATCATGATTCCCAGGCCTTGGTCTTGGCACCATTGCCGTGCCGATTGATCAAGTTGATCGCTGATCAACAGAATCTGCCAATCAGCTTGGCGTAAATCCTGGAGTTCCCTTTTGATGCAACGTTGCAGATGTCCGCGAGCCGAATAATGGGAAAAGAGCACCAGACGCTCGC
>DASCPR010000228.1:0-5788 GCA_036012625.1 Prochlorococcaceae cyanobacterium Fu_MAG_50 | reverse complement strand
TGACAGCAAGAGCAGCAATGCAACAGAGATGGAATGGAGAGAACGTGCAGCCCATCAGCCAAGCCTATGGATCTTTGCCGGCAACGTCAGTGTCTCAATCATGACCGAAGTGGGATCAGCTGTGACAGGGTCAAACCATTGCAGACAGAGGCCTCTGATCTTCATACCATCAACGCAACATTGAGAAGAAATCTCCTTTTGCCATGGCGCGTTCTTCGATGATCTGGGTGGTTGATGACGACCCTGATCTCCGTCAGATGGTCGGCACCTACCTGCTTGATCAGGGTTACGACGTCCGCGGCCTCAACGATGTGAAGCAGCTGGAGGCAAGGCTTGAGTTTCAGCGACCCGATCTGCTGGTCCTCGATCTGATGCTCCCCGGTGATGATGGCCTCACAGCCCTGCGGCGCCTCCGTGATGCGGGCGATGATCTGCCTGTGGTGATGCTCACCGCAAGGGGTGAACCCGTCGACAGGATCATCGGTCTTGAGCAGGGCGCTGATGATTACCTCGCCAAGCCATTCCTGCCCCGTGAATTGTCAGCGCGGATCGAAGCGGTGTTGCGAAGACGGAATTCCGTTCCTGCGGGCACGCCTCTTGCTGAAGGGGGTGATGTTGAGTTCGGAACGAATGTGCTGGATCTCTCTGCCAGGACTCTTTTCCAGGAGGGGCGTCCCCTTGTGATCACAAGTGGGGAATTCAGCCTGCTTGCCGCCTTTGTGCAACATCCTCACCGGCCACTGTCGCGGGAACGATTGATTGAACTGGCACGGGGCCCCGGGTCTGAAACCGATAGCCGCAGCATGGATGTTCAGGTCTCAAGGGTACGCAAGCTGGTGGAGCCGGATCCCACACGCCCGCGATACATCCAGACCGTCTGGGGCTATGGCTATGTCTTCGTGCCCGATGGAGAGCCCCGCACAAGGAAGCATTGAATTTCTGGATCGATCTTCTTCTAAAAGAACAAGGCCAATCATGATCTGCCCAAGGCTGATCTTTAACTCAACAGACAAGGAGCGTTGGCTGAACGGCACCCAGCAATCTGTCAAACTGAATCCCATCGTTCGACGGATTGAAAGATTCCCCGTAGACCTTTTTCTTGATCGTCCAGAGCTTTACTGATAGACAGACATGAGCTCCTAGCCTTACCATTGGCACTCTCAAGGTCCAAAAATACTTCTGCAAGATAGGCACCAACAGAAGAACCTCATGCACCTAAATCCGCGAGGAGCATTGATTAGATTGGAGTCGCCGCCTGATGCATAGATCACCTGCAATTACTTCCAGATGGCTGCCATGACTGCCATGACTGCCATGGTTGACTTGGCTTCAGCAATATTAGCTTTATCTGTTCATGAAGACGACGCTTGAGATGGCCACTGCACTCAATATTGCGATGACAACTATCACTATCATCAATTCAACCACCCTAAAACCAGAGTCTGGAGATGAACGATTGGCTTGTTGCCACGCTGTGGCAGAGGCTCACAGGCCAGGAGGTGGGAAGCTCAGCAATGAGTAGAGGCTGTTGACCATCTCCCAGATGGATGTTGACTAATTTGTGGATGTTGATTGATTTGTGGATGTTTGACTGATTTCCAGATGATCACTGACTTGCCGATGGTATTTCCAGGTCTGCCTTAATGAGCCGATCAGAACGTTGGTCGCCATTGGTGTCGATGCTCCTGGGCTGGAGTGGCTTGACACTGGGCATCTGGGCTCTGAGTCTGCTGGCCTTGCAGGTTCTTTTCGGCCGCCAACTGGACATGCTGCAGACATCCCAGCTTGGTCGTGAGCTGTCACTGAATATCAGGCTGACTGAACTGACCCTTGAACGTTATCCACCAGCACTGATTGCTGAACTCACCGGTCTTGAGCTGGCGGTGATGAGCAGACCTGCAGAACCCAAACGGTTCAATCCTTCTCTCCAGCGCCAGATGGATGGGCTGAAAAAGGAGTTGTGTCAACGTCTATCCCATTGTCCGATGCTTGTTCCTGTGACCCAGGCAGGGGCGGTTCGAGGGGTATGGATCGAACTGATCTCACCGCTCGAGCCTGTTTGGCTGAGAGTTGGCCTGCGCTCGCCCCTGGGCTGGCCACCAGAGCCTGCCCTTGCTGGCCTGGCGCTGATCAGTGCGGTGGTGATCTCCGGCGGCCTTTTTCTGCTGATGGAAGTGGAACGTCCTCTGCGAGGCCTCGAACGAGCTCTCTCAAGGGTGGGGGAGGGAACAGACCCGGATGCAGTTCCTGCGGTGGGGGCCCCTGAAGTTCAACGGCTGACAAGACGTTTCAACGCAATGCTTGAACGTCTGGCGGCCAATCGCCGTGATCGAGCCACGATGCTGGCCGGCATCGCCCATGATCTGCGCGCACCGATAACCAGGCTTCGCTTCAGGCTTTCCCGGCCCTCCCTTGATGATGATGAACGTCAGCGTTCTGCCAGAGATCTTGAGTCGCTAGAGAAAATCACCGGACAGTTCCTCCTCTTTGCAGGCGGTGGTGATGGCGAAGACCTTGTCGATCTGCCTCTTGATCAGTGGCTGGCGGAAGTGAGCGCAAGCCATCCGTCAGATCAACTCAAACTTGAGCTGACGCCGATCATGGCCATGGTGAAACCCGTTGCGCTTGGCCGTGCTGTTGCCAACCTGATCGACAATGCCTTCACCTACGGAACGCCTCCAGTCACGGTGCGGCTGAGAGGAGACAAAGATCGGTGCGTGATCGAGGTGTGGGACCAGGGCCCAGGCATGCCGATGGATCTGTGGGATCAGGCGAGGCAACCTTTCCGACGCCTTGATGATTCACGCGGTGAACAGGGCCACTGCGGGCTTGGCTTGGCGATTGTCTCCCATGTGGTGGCACGCCATGGCGGTGAGATGGGCTTTGTTCTCAACGATGAGAAGCAGCCAGACTCACCGGGGAGATTTGCGGTGCGGCTTGAATTCCCGATCAGCTCCCATCGCACCGATCAGCTCCAGCAGCACTGACGCAATCTGGGCATTCTCGTATTCAGGCAGGTGGGAAATTGTCGTGTTCAGGCAGGTGGGAAGCTGCTGACCAATATCGGCAAATGCTCATCTTGGTTGACTGATCACTGGTCCACGGTCAAGACAAGGGTGGTGTCCTGATGGTTGTGATGAGCAAAAGCAAGACCAGAAAGAACACCAAGGCCATTCAGTCAGCAGACGAATCACCGTCCCTTGGCATTGTCAACAGCAAGGGCAATAGCGCTACCAGCCCAGAGGTTGTCGAAAATTGTCATGAGGGACACAACCAAAAGATCAGTCGCCTCAAGAAGAAAGTTTACGAGGCTGAACTTGTCAAACTGCAGACGTCCCTGGTGAAGATGCAGTACTGGGTCAAAGCCACCGGCTACAGGATGATTGTGATCTTTGAAGGACGCGATGCAGCCGGGAAGGGAGGGGCGATCAAACGGCTGACAGAACCACTTAATCCCCGAGGATGTCGTGTGGTGGCTCTGGGTACACCATCAGATCAGCAGAAAAGTCAGTGGTATTTTCAGCGTTATGTTGAACATTTCCCAAGCGCTGGGGAGATCGTTATTTTTGATAGGAGTTGGTACAACCGGGCCGGAGTTGAATGGGTGATGGGGTTCTGCAGCGATGAGCAGGTGGAGAAGTTTTATCTGGCTTGCCCTCATTTCGAACAATTGATTGTTCAAGAAGGTATCCTGCTACTCAAATACTGGTTCTCGGTTAATGATCATGAGCAGGAGGTCAGGCTCCAGGCTCGGATTGATGATCCAACCAGACGCTGGAAGCTCAGTCCAATGGATATTGAATCCCGCAATCGTTGCGTTGAATATTCAAAGGCAAAAGATCGTATGTTTGCGAAAACCAGCATTCCAGAAGCTCCCTGGTTCACGGTGGAAGCCGATGACAAGAGACGGGCACGGCTGAATTGCATGCGACACCTGCTCAGCAAGGTTCCCTGGGAAGACATGACTCCACCAGCCGTTGAATTGCCGCCCCGTCCGGATCAGGGAGATTACAAGCGTCCCCCCTTCAACGAACAGTTTTTCGTGCCAAACCACTATCCCTACGACAAGAGCTAGCGATTGCTTGCCTTGTGGCGAAATCCACCTCAGCCAGGGCGACGCTTAAGCTGTCTTTTGGCTGGCCACCTGGCCCTGAAGGCTCCCCAAGGGAAGGGTCGGTGGACCCTGAGAGCCCCATGGCATTGCTGAAGAAAAGTGGAATTGTTGCTCTGCTGAACAACACAGCCATGGTTTGCATGCCATAGAAAGTATGTAGCAACTGCTACAAAACGTTCACCTCGTTTCGGCGAGGCGCAGTTCGATCCAGACCAAGGAACGGTGGCTGGACAGTTCATCGGGGCGATGACAATGACTTCTACGCTCACCTATCGCGGCCACGAGTACCTCCAAAACAAGGACATGCCCGCCGAGAAGCCGGCTGTTCACCTCACCTACAGACGACAGATCTATCAGCAACGCAAACAGGCTGTGAACTCGGAAAAGCCTGTTGAACTCTGCTATCGCGGCTGCCCTTACCAGCGTTCCTAGGTTGTGGAGCAATTTCCTTCTGCATAGTCTTGTGCGGATCTGCGCGGAGCTTTGAGGACATAAAAAGGATTTTATGTCCTCACTGATTGACATAGATACACGAGTGCCCCATACCCAGTGGGGCTTCAGGGGCATCCTGGGGGCAAGGTTTCAGAGCTGCCTTTAGAGCAGGCAAGCCCGGCTCGAGCGTCAACAATCAAAGCGGCCAGGTTCGCCATAAATTGCGAGCGACGGGTGGAGAATCACTGCCGGGGATTGTTTGTTGCCGTGGACTGATCTGTCGACTACACCGACAAGGGAGTGCGGCTAATCAACCCCATTGCCCAGACCCTACTGAGCGGAGAGCAAGGGACATAAAAGATGCACTTGCTAAGGCGGTTGGCTGCTCGATCAACGCAGAAAACCAAGATTTTCATCGACAAAGCCACTTCTGATGGAGAACTTGAGGTTGTGGACGGAATGGGGTTTTCCCACTAACAACACTGGTCGGGGACTAGCTCGCCTGACTCAGAACCCGAAGGTCGATGCGTCCAGTGGTGAATGGGGTGAAACGCAATCTCGGTAGAGAAAAAGCCGTTTAAGCAAATAGTCCGTGTCACTTGTATCTGCATTCAGCTTGAAGCAGCTAAAGCCTCCTCAGTAGCGACTAGCTCGTTGTCACTCAGTGAAGGAAGCACCTCAACGACAATTCCAAAGTTCTTGGTCCAGGGGGCTGTGAACTTGTAGACGTGAGCAGCGCTCTGAGCCTCAACAATCTGCATACCACCTTTGAGTGGGAAATGAATGCGTTCCAGGATCCTGAATCCCTCGAACTCGTCATTCGGACATCCGTTTTTGATGTACCCGATCACTGCGTCTTGAACAGCCTTGCAGTAAGTGGCGTCTGTACTGTCAGGCACAGTCCAGTTCACGGCAAATCGCATGGAGCCAAAGGAGTAGAGCCCCACCAGCAAAGCAGGATTCTGATGGATCAGCTGCAGTATGGGTTAGTTCGCTGACTGTCGCATGCTCCGCCGAAGTCTTGCATCGGTTTTCGGAGAATCAGCCCGTAAGGCTTGTCGAGATATGCGAAAGGAACCGGATGATGACTGTTGCATGGCAATGCTGTTGTGGGTTATTCATCAACGGACCCGTGCCGCTATCAAAGCCGGCAGACGTGCTGCCTCAACAACCCCTCCAGGGGGTTGGAGTAACTAAGCCTGTTGAGTGAGAAACAATTTCTGTTTAGATTGAAATACCTTG
>DASCPR010000227.1:0-4170 GCA_036012625.1 Prochlorococcaceae cyanobacterium Fu_MAG_50 | reverse complement strand
GCTTGGCCTTTTCAACACGATCAGAATCAGTGAGGAAATCTCCCGTCGAATGCGCCTGATCAGCCTGAGAGCTCTCCTGGTTCAGCAGGTCGCCTCCATTCTCCTGGAGTTCTCGACCCCTTCAGCCAGCTCAACACCTGTCAGCCAATCACCATCACAAGCCTTGATCTAGGCAAAGTCACGGAACAACGGAACAATGGAGTCGATTGGTGGGGCGGCAAAAATGCAGCGTTCCCGTCGGCTGAACCTTCTGATCAGAGGAAGTGTTCTGATCCTGGCTGCTGTTGAGAGCCTCGGCGCTGCCGCTGCCCCCATCCCCAGAGCTGCCCAGAGCCCACGTCAGCGCAAAGGTACTGACTATCAGCTTGAGCAGAGCTGGCAGAAGCTGAATCAACAGATTCGTGAATTGGACCAGATGCTGGCGCCAGCGCCGGCTCTTTCTGCAGATGATGATCTGCGCACACCCCTGATTCCTGACAGTCTGCTATCGCCGAATCAACCGGCATCGGGGCCCCTCACGCCTGCGCAAGCCAGACCGGAGTCTCCACTGGCCTTGCCCTCATCCGAACAACTGAAGACGAGCACGGTGCGATCGATCACCCTGCTGGAAGCCATCGCAACCGCCTTCGCCAACAATCCCAGCCTTCAGGCCAGCAGGGATGAGCTGGAAGCCAGGGCTGCATACGTTGCCGCCGCGGCCGGCAGCTACTGGCCTCGATTGAATGTCTTCGCCAATCTCTCGGGATTTCAGAACACCACCACCACCTATTCCCCATACAACAACTCCAGCTATGGCTTCGGGGGACTCTTCTCAGGAAATGAGCTGATTCCCGGCATCAAGGCAAGCAACGTCTCCAATGACACATCGATCCCAACTGACCAGGTCATCCCGACGCTCAGACAAGGCCTCGATCTGATGCCGGCACCGTTTTACATTCCAGCCGGTGGAGGCATCACAGCAACGAGCAATGGCGGCGATGCCACAGCTGGTGTTGAACTGAACTACGACATTCTCGACTTTGCACGAACCCCGAAAGTGCGTGCAGCGGAAGAACAACTGAAGCAACAGGAGAATGCCTATGCCAACCAGGTGCGAGTGCTGCAGCTGAATGTGAGTGAGGCCTACTACTCCCTGCAACGGGCTGAACAATTGGTACGGATCCGCGATGCAATCATGGGCACCGATCTGGTCATTCTTGAGGATGTTCTCAACCTCAAGGAAGCTGGTCTGGTTCCACGACTTGATCTGCTCAGACGCAACGCCGTAACGGCGGCTGACGAGGAGTCCCTGATTCAGGCCCTCGCCGACCGTGCCGTTGCCAGACGAAGGCTATGGACAATGCTCAATCTTCCAGCCGAGGTGACGCCAGCCGCCGCGGACCCGATCAACCTGCAGCCGCAATGGCCCCTTGATCTGGAAGAGAGCCTGCTGGAGGCTTACAGGGACAACCCTGAACTGGAGTCAATCCTGGCAACACGCCAGGCCCTTGCACTCCAACAGGATGCAGTTGCTGCGCAACTGTTGCCAAAACTAAGTCTGTTCGCCGCGGGGGCAGGCCTTGCCTCTGTGGAGCGGAACTTCGATTTCACCCTGATCGGCGAAGGATGCTGTGGCGCGTCATTCATGCCCCTCAGCCAGGAGACCGGCTACGAATGGTCCTTCGGCTTAACGATGAAATGGATGTTTTTTGATGCTGGCACCACTGCCAACTCAGTCAAAGCACTGGCTTTCAAAGAGAAGGTCGCAGCTCAGAGCTACGCCAACAAACGCAATGCGATCAGGCTGCGTCTTGAGCAGGCCTTCTTCAACCATGAGGCAAGTCTGGCCAAACTGGTCTCTGCCAGACGTGGGGTCGGCGCCAGCATGGAAGCATTCAGAGATGTGAAACTCCGCTACCAGACAGGACTGTCCAATGAAGTGGACCTGAGCGTGACCCAGGAGCGACTTGTCAGTGCCCTTGTCCAGCGCCTCAACGCCACAATCGATGTGAATATCACCTATGCACGCCTGTTGAGAGAACTGCTGCCGGTGCCTCGCAATCCCCAGGACGTGCCAACAGCAACCCTTCAACTCAACCTGCCCTGAAACACCTCAATCAGGTCTGGACGACCACCAACGTTCGAGCCTGTAGAAGATCAATACCAGAAACACCACAAGCCAGAACCACAGCTCAGGTGCATTGGCGTTCATCAGCACCACCAGCAGGACCAGCTCGGAGATCAGCCAGGGCATCTCCTGACGCAGCAACGGACGTAGTGACATCGCAGGAAGAGGCAGATGATTCAGGGAGGAGTGCCGGGTTGACGTAGAAACGGCAGATCCCAGAGGCGATCAAGGCGAAGCGAACGATACCCACCGGTCAGGGACCTCAGCCCGGGGATGATGTAGGTGACCGATGGCCGCCATTCCACATAGGCATGAGAGGAGACCGTCAGGCCTTCGCGAATCGGGAAGACACCACTACCACTGGAGAGGGTCCAGCGGTAACCATCGTCTGATCGGGGCATCCGATCAAGGCTGATCTCCGCACGCATCACCGGACCATTCTTGACCAACTCCTCAGCCAGCTGTTGATTGCCGATCGTGGTTGAGATGTCACTGGCAGTGGCCGGCAGAGTCAGCACCCGCTTGACCTTGCCGATGATCCCTCCGAATCTGCCGCGCTGATTCCAGAGCGGCACAACCTCCACCGACAAGGCAGGGGGGAGCCTTCTGGCATCCGCAGGAGAGAAGTAGGCAACAGCCATCAATTCACCATCGGCGCTATCGGGAGATTCAGCTTTGCCGAGTGTTCCGAGGCGATCCCCCATCTTCACTGTCTGACCTGCAATCACCTGCAGATCAAGAACACGTCCGTCTCTCTCGGCGATGATTCTGCCGTCGTAGGCGATTCTGGCCTCAGTGACACGAACCTGCCGTTTGAGATCATCGATCTGGTAGCGCCTGTCGAGCTGTTCGGTTTCAATGTCGAGTTTGATCTGCTGAAAATCGGTGATCGCCGTTTTGCGCTGAATCTTGACGTCATCGAGGTTGACGCTCGTAGTGGTCAACCCCTGTTCAGCTCCCACAACCTCCTGAGAAAGAGGTGCCACCACCTCCCTTGCCGCCAACCAGTCCAGATTCGAGACCTTCTTGCGGTAGGTGGCCTGCAGAGCGGCGAGGCGACTCTGATCGTCGACAAGTTTCGCAAGGGTGGTATCGAGGGCAAGACGGGCCGTGTCAAGGCGCAATCCATCGCGATGATTGAGTTCATCGTTCTGACGGATCAGCTGGGCAAGGTTCCCCTTCTGCTGTTCCAGCTGTCGCTCGAGCACAGGCAGATACAGGGTCATCAACACCTGGCTTCTACGGACCCTGTCACCAACAGCCACCTGAACATTGAGCACCTGTCCACCGGCACGGGCATTGAGAAGCCCTGCATTGTCTGGATAAATCAGCACCCCCTTGCCCTTCACCTCCGTGGGGACCGGCCAGAACACCAGCCAAGCGAGGAACAGAACCCCGACACCCGCCTGGGCGCATCCCACCTGCTGGTGATCGCTCAACGCCTGCCAGCGAAGACGCAGCTTCTCAACAAAGGGGATCGACATGGGTTCAAGCATGACGTCTGCTCAGAACCCTGTCAGCCCTCAGCAGGACAGTTCCGAGGCAAGGGCTCAGACCAGCAGCGTGAAGGAGGAGATCACCCGTTCAAACAGCTCCTTGACCGTGGTCCAGCGCGTTTCATTGGTGCTTGTCGCCAAGGTGTAAAGACGTCCACGATCAACCACCACCGTGGCCAGTTCATGGCGATCCCGGTCATCAAGATGAACGAGAAATTCAAAGTCGTAGAACCTGTGCCCTGAAGACTCCCTTTCCCTGGCCTCGACAAGCTCAGCATCCCTGCCGGTTCCATCTGGAGCGATCACATCACGCCTGAGCCGTTCGCCAACAGCCTGGGGACTACCCAACAGGTCGAGATCTTCATCAGGCGTCACCTCGGAAATCACCAGGCTGACGGTCTCATCACTGTTGATCAGATCATGAAACACAACCTGAGGGCCATCTCTGACCACTACCCGCGTCCATCCGGTTGGATAGAGGAATGCATAACGGCCATCGGGGCTCTGGAACGTGTTCAACCCCACGGAGCCAGCGCTGCAGGCACCAAGCAGGAACACCAGCACAAA
>DASCPR010000226.1:0-29554 GCA_036012625.1 Prochlorococcaceae cyanobacterium Fu_MAG_50 | reverse complement strand
CTGGCCTCATCCTGGAGACGTCCATTCTGAACCAACCACTCCAAACCTTCGGAATAACTGAAAGCACCCACCGGCAGAGCCGGGCTCACCAACTGCAGCAGCGAGAGGCTTGTCATCCCTGATGCTGTTGAGCGTGCTGGTGATGAGCATCCTGGTGATGCGCGTCCCCATAGGCACCGGATTCCGGCTCAAATGCCGCCTCTAACGGCCTGACTGTGAGCCCTCGCGAGCGCAGCATCTCTGCCAGAACCGAATCCTCAAGCAAGCGCAGCGAATCGCGATGGAGCTCAAGGGCCACATGGCGATTGCCCAGGTGATAAGCAGCCTTGAGCAGGTCCAGAGGGGAGCCTGCCGTGACCAGCAACTGGCGCTCAAGGGTCGCCTCCACCATCACCAACGCCAACCCCTGGTCGGGCGCAAGACATTCACCTCGATGCAGAGGACCCTGCCGCGGCAGCTGCAAGAGAACCTCACGTCCACAGGCTGTGCGTCGACGACCCCGCAGACCCCTGCGTTCATCCGCCGTGAGAGGCAACAACAGACAGGCTGAGCCATCAGCATCAATCCCCCTGCGGGTCAACACAAGCGGAAGCTCCTCCGTGATGTCGTTAGCCATGGTCATGGCTCAGTATCTCCAGCAAGGCCCAGCTCTTCTGTGATTATTGCTGCAGATAAGCGCCTGCACCAGGCGGAAGGTTCAGCGATGCCTCGCACCACCCCCTGGCATGGACACTGCGAACTGCAACTCAGCTGCAGGGATGCAGTGGTTGATCAAAACGATGCCAAAACCGTGCATCAGGGCCGCTGCAATGCACCCTACAAACTGCAGCGGGCAAGCCATGATCCCAACGGTCGCTGCCAACTGCCGCTGCTGCACACCGCCGGTGGCCTGGTGGGGGGTGATCAGCTCACGCTTGCTGTTTCAGCCGCCCAGCAGAGCCGAGGTCTGCTCACGAGTGTTGCAGCCCAGAAGGTCTATGGCTCCGTGGGCCGGCTCCACGACCAGCCCGAGGGGCAATGGGCCCATCAGGCCTGCAGCTTTGAACTGGAAGAGGACGCTGATCTGGAATGGCTTCCCCAGGAACTGGTTGTTTATGCAGGAGGCCTCTACGACCAACGGCTGCAAGCCAAGCTCAGTTCAGGCGCCAGCTTTCTCGGAGCCGATGTGGTGCGCCTGGGCCGCACAGCAGCAGGCGAACGACTGGGATTGGGTCGTTGGCGATCAAGCCTTGAGATCTGCCGGTCATCGCCCCAGGGTCGTTGCTGGGAGCTGGTGGATCGCTTCGAGCTGAGCGGCGCCAGCCTCGAGACTGTTCATGGCATGCACCACCAACCGGTGCTTGGATCCCTGGTCTGGGCCGCACCGGATCATCTGCCTCAGACCCTCCTTGAGGAAGGGGTGCGCCAATGCCGTGAAAACCGTGAAGGCCTGGAGGGCTGGATGGCCTGCGGCCGCTTGGAGCATGGATTGGTGGCCCGTTACCTGGGGCCTTCAAGTCAGGCGGCACGGCACTGGTTTGTGCGCATCTGGGCCGTGACCCGCAGGCTGCGAGGCCTTTGCAGCCCAGAGCTGCCGAGGGTCTGGCCACTCCAGGAGCAACCCTTCAGGGAAGGCATGCTCAACTAAACCTGCCTGACGAGAACTTTTCTGACTAGAGCGTGTCTGAACTAGACCTTGTCTGAACTAGAACGTGTCTGATGAGGCTTGCTCGTCAAAGTGACGGGATACTCCTGAAACCATGCACCTCAGCCCACAGGAAAAAGACAAACTGCTGATCGTCACCGCCGCTCTGCTTGCAGAGCGCAGGCTGAACCGTGGCCTCAGACTCAACCATCCGGAAGCTGTTGCCTGGCTCAGTTTCCAGATCCTTGAAGGGGCACGGGATGGCAAGAGCGTCTCTGAACTGATGGCCGAAGGAAGCACCTGGCTGAACCCTGCGCAGGTGATGGAAGGGGTGCCTGAACTGGTGAATGAAGTGCAGATCGAAGCCGTTTTTCCGGATGGCACCAAGTTGGTGACCCTCCACGATCCAATCCGCTGAGCCGCCTTGCCATGCCTTCCCTGATACCCGGCGAACTGCTTCCCGAACCTGGTGAGATCGAACTGAATGCAGGCCGACCAGTCACCACCCTTGAGGTCTCCAACACCGGCGATCGGCCCGTGCAGGTGGGCTCCCATTTTCATTTTCAGGAAGCCAACACTGCCCTCAGCTTCGATCGGCAGGCCGCCCGCGGTCAGCGCCTCGACATCCCTGCCGGCACGGCAATCCGCTTCGAGCCTGGCGATACACGGGAGGTGCAGCTTGTGCCCTTTGCCGGCACGCGGCGGATCACCGGTTTCAACGGACTGATCAACGGACCCCTTGACTGATCACCCATGCCTTTTCAAATCTCACGCCAGGCCTACGCCGAAATCTATGGCCCCACCACAGGGGACCGACTCCGACTCGCCGATACGGAACTGATCCTTGAGGTGGAGAAGGACTACACCGTCTACGGCGATGAAGTGAAATTCGGCGGTGGCAAGGTGATCCGTGATGGCATGGGGCAATCCCAGCAGAGTCGCGCTGAAGGTGCTGTTGACACCGTGATCACCAACGCCTTGATCCTCGACTGGTGGGGAATCGTCAAGGCCGATATCGGCATCCGTGATGGCCGGATCACCGCCATCGGCAAAGCCGGCAACCCCGATACCCAGGAGGGGGTGACCATCGTTGTCGGTCCGGGGACCGAGGCGATCGCCGCTGAGGGCCACATCGTCACCGCCGGTGGAATCGACAGTCATATTCACTTCATCTGCCCACAGCAGATTGAAACCGCCCTGGCCAGTGGCATCACCACCATGCTGGGTGGGGGCACAGGACCCGCCACCGGCACCAATGCCACCACCTGCACCCCCGGCGCCTTCCACATCCAACGCATGTTGCAGGCGGCGGAAGGTTTACCGGTGAATCTCGGCTACTTCGGCAAAGGCAACACCAGCACACCAACAGCTCTCCTGGAGCAGGTGCGCGCCGGTGCCTGCGGTCTGAAGCTGCATGAAGACTGGGGCACCACCCCGGCATCCATCGATTGCTGCCTGACTGTGGCCGATCAGATGGATGTGCAGGTCTGCATCCACACCGACACGCTCAATGAAGCAGGCTTTGTCGAAGACACGATCCGTGCCATCGACGGGCGCACCATTCACACCTTTCACACCGAAGGGGCCGGTGGTGGCCATGCACCGGACATCATCCGGATCTGTGGTGAAACCAATGTGCTGCCCAGCAGCACCAATCCCACCCGTCCCTATACACGCAACACCCTCGAGGAACACCTCGACATGCTGATGGTGTGTCACCACCTGGATCCGAAGATCCCGGAAGATGTGGCCTTCGCCGAATCACGGATCCGCCGCGAGACCATTGCTGCCGAGGACATCCTCCACGACCTCGGGGCGTTCTCGATCATCGCCAGCGACTCCCAGGCCATGGGCCGCGTGGGTGAGGTGATCACCCGCACCTTCCAGACCGCCCACAAAATGAAGGTTCAGCGCGGTGCTCTGCCCGAGGACAACAGCCGCAACGACAACACCCGCCTGAAGCGCTACATCGCCAAAGTGACCATCAATCCAGCAATCGCCCATGGCATCAGCAAAGAGGTGGGTTCAGTGGAGAAAGGCAAGCTGGCTGATCTGGTGCTCTGGAAACCTGGCTTTTTCGGCGTCAAACCGGAACTCGTCATCAAGGGTGGCTCAATCATCTGGGCGCAGATGGGTGATGCCAATGCCTCGATTCCCACCCCCGGCCCGGTCCATGGTCGACCGATGTTCGCCAGCTTTGGGTCGGCATTGGCACCCAGTTGCCTCACATTCATGAGCCAGGCAAGCCTTGATGACGATGTACCTGGCCAGCTGGATCTAAAGCGACCATGTGTGGCAGTGACCAACACCCGTGATATCGGCAAATCAACCATGAAGCTCAATGATGCTCTCCCCAGCATGCGCGTGGATCCCCAGACCTACGAAGTGTTCGCTGATGGTGAGCTGCTCACCTGTGAACCCGCCGAAGAACTGCCGATGGCCCAGCGTTACCTGCTGTTGTGAGTCAACAAGCCGCAGGGAACGACTCCGAGAACAACTGGTTCAGATCATGGCCAAGATCAGTGGACGGATCCCAGGAGAGGGACCGGGCCTGAGCTGCCGGGAATCAGCCTTGGCGTCCCTGCCCGAGCCCGAACCCTGTTCATCCACCGAGATAGGCCATCTCCGGCCTTGTGGTCAGCTCATCTGAGCCTGAGAGGCCATCTCTAGACCAACGCTCCTCGCTGTAGCGATCTCTCCTCGTCTGCCAGAGATCCGCCATGGCCTGCAGCAGAGCTTGTGGATCAATCCGAGGCTCCAGCCAAGGACGCAAGCTGAACCCCTGATCAGCGAACAGACAGGTATAGGCGATGCCATCAGCCGTGAGTCGTAGACGATTGCAACCAGCACAGAACGGTTCGCTGATCGATGCAACAACGCCGACCCATCCGCCACCATCGCGATAACGCCAGCGGCGAGCGGTGCTGTGCCATCCACGACCGTGGTCCTCAAGGGGCCACACCGCATCGATCCGACGGACCATGTCTGCAGCGCTGAACACGGCATCACGAGTCCAGCCATTGCGATGTCCCACATCCATGTACTCGATCAAGCGCAGCTCAAGACCCTGATCACGGGCAAGGGCCGCCAGGGGCAGCACCTGCTGATCATTGCGTCCTCTCTGAATCACGCTGTTGAGCTTGAGGGCACCGAGAGCGGGATCAAACCCTGCCCTGCGGGCTGCACGAATGCCTCTGAGCACACGATTGAGAATGTCCGCACCGGCCAGCTCCCCCCCTGCCTGGCCGGTCATCTCCGCCACACTGCTTGCATCTGTGCCATCGAGGCTGATGGTGATGCGATCAACACCGCTCTGCCGAAGTGCTGCAGCCCGAGAATCACTGAGCAACAAGCCATTGGTCGTGAGCGCAATCTGCCGCAGACCTGCAAAGGGCCCTTCTCCCTGGCGGCGACATACATCAATCCCCTGCAAAAGCGGCTCAAGCTGATCGCTGAGCAAGGGCTCACCGCCGGTGAGTCGCAGGGTGTGAGCGCCGAGTTCGCAGGAGGCGCCGATCACGGCGAGCCGTTGCTGCAGAGACAGCAACCCCTGAGGAGTCTGCCCATCAGGCCGACAATAGGGACAAGCAAGGTTGCAACGTGCCGTCAACGAAAGACGCAGCACCTCGAGGGGTCTGCCACGAACGTCCATAGGCTGCTCTGCCCTGTTCATCGCTGCAGCGCAGCCAAGTCCCCACTGCGATTGGCATTGAGAAGCTGATTCCCGGGCAGGGACACCGGCCGATGGGCAAGACGCTGCAGCCAGCGTTGCCAGCAACTCCGCCCCTGGCCCAGCTCCTCGTTGAGCAACAGGTGCTGGATCGGTCCGGATGGATAAACCCCCAGCAGCGGTTGCAAGCGCTGACCGTCATGGGCAACCGCCGCCATGGCGGGCTGCTGACGCCATGCAGCGATCAGGGTGGCAAGGGTTGTCACCCGCAGATTGGGCATATCCACAGGAGCAACAAGCACCGCCCATCCATCTTCCCTGGGCAGCACGCGTGAGAAGGCCCTGAGCGGCCCCTGCCCTGGAGGAGGCTCCAGAGCAATGTCAACACATGGCCTGAGCAGCAGCTGGGGAGCGTGGCTGGGATGCCTGGTGCTCACGGTCACGGGCAGCCTGAAATGCAGAAGCAGGTCAACAGCGTGGGTCAACCAGGTGCCCCCAAGAGGATGAAGCATTAAGGCCTTGTCCTGCCCCATGCGACGACTGCCGCCACCACTCAGGACGCAGGCAAGAAGTTTGCGCTCTGGTAACAACTACTACAGGGGATGATTCAACCACTATTCAAGTCAACAGCATCACTCTGATCAGTAGCAATGAACACCATTCATCCCCTTGAATACTTAAGAGAGAAACAACACAGATCCGCGCAGCCCGAACCTGGCAATTCGTAGTGAAACGCACTGTTTCCAATTCACCTTAATGATGCAATTACTGAGCGGTTCGCATCAGCACCGCACTTTTCAATCCTGGGTACCATTGTTCTGAGGCCAGGGATAATCCACCTTCATCCTGCCGATTTCATGCTTGGTGAACTCTGGTCGTTCCAGGCGAGATATCGAACACTCCACCTAACCTGGTTCGCCTTTTTTCTATCTTTTATTGTCTGGTTCAACCTGGCACCATTAGCTTCAACAGTTCAAGCAGATCTGAATCTCACAGTTCAACAGATCCGCACCGTTTTCATCTGTAATGTTGCTCTGACGATTCCAGCACGCGTTCTGGTTGGAATGCTGCTCGACAAATTTGGTCCGCGGATCACCTATTCCACTCTGCTGGTGTTCTCGGCAATTCCCTGCCTGATGTTTGCCACCGCCCAGGATTTCAATCAACTGGTTGTCGCCCGTTTATTGCTCTCCATCGTCGGAGCTGGCTTCGTGATCGGCATACGCATGGTTGCCGAATGGTTTCCAGCCAATCAGATCGGACTGGCCGAAGGTATCTACGGCGGCTGGGGCAATTTCGGATCCGCCTTCTCTGCACTCACCCTGGTGATTGTCGCGGGCGGTCTGTCCTTCTGCGGTGGCTTCGATGTTGGTCATGGCGTGATCCTCAACTGGCGTGGTGCCATCGCTCTCACCGGGCTGATAGCCGCCGTTTATGGATGCATCTACTTCTTCAATGTCCAGGACACACCTCCAGGCAAGATCTATCAGCGTCCGCAGCGATGCACAGGGCTGGAAGTCACCTCAAAGAGGGATTTCTGGGGCCTCATTGCCATGAACATTCCCCTTGCTGCCGTGCTCGCCATCCTCTGCTGGCGACTCAAGCAAGTTGGCTGCCTGAATGCATCCACTTATCCCCTGACCCTGCTGGCGGTGTTGATCTGGTTCGGCTTCCAGACCTGGGGAATCATCCACACCAACCGTGAGTTGATCCTCGGCACCAGAACCTATGCCAAGGAAGAGCGCTACGAATTCCGGCAGGTTGCCATTCTCGAACTCACCTACATCGTCAATTTCGGCTCCGAGCTGGCCGTGGTCTCGATGCTGCCGAGCTTCTTCGAAAGCACCTTTGATCTACCGAAGGCCAGCGCCGGCATCCTGGCCTCCTGCTTTGCCTTCATGAACCTGATTGCCCGTCCGAGCGGCGGCCTGCTTTCCGATCGTCTCGGCAGTCGCAAGAACACCATGGGTTTCTTCACCATCGCTCTGGGAATCGGCTACCTGGTGATGAGCCAGATCAAACCAGGCACTTTCACCGGTGCTGCGGGCCTCGGCATCGCCGTTCTGATCACGATGATCTGCGCCTTCTTTGTGCAAGCCGGTGAAGGTGCAACCTTCGCCATGGTTCCGCTCGTGAAACATCGGGTCACCGGACAGATCGCCGGCCTGGTGGGTGCCTACGGCAACGTTGGAGCCGTGTCCTATCTGACGATCTTCAGCATGCTGCCGATCTGGATGAGTGGCGATGTCACAGATCCCTCCCCAGGGATCATTGCCGGCGCCAACAGTGGCTTTTTCCAGGTGCTCGGTATCGCTGGCCTGATCGTGGGCTTCCTGTGTCAGTTCTTCCTCAAGGAACCAAAGGGATCCTTTGACGAGATCCATGGGCAAGAGCAACCCAAAACTGAGCTGCCGCAGCAGCGGTTGATCAGAACCTGATCGCTTCCATCTGAACAACTGCATTCAGGGTTGAATGACGAAAACTCCCGACAGCGTGCGCAGTCAGTGTCCCTACTGCGGTGTTGGCTGCGGTCTGGAAATGATCCCCCCGGCCCAGCCCGGTCGCGCGGTGCGTCGGGATGAGGAGGGCACACCGATGTGGGGATCCCGAGGCGATCGCAACCACCCCTCCAGCCAGGGACAGGTCTGCATCAAGGGGGCCACTGTCGGTGAAACCCTGGCCAGGGGCCGTCTGAGCCAACCCCTGTATCGAGCCAGCCTCAACGGAGCCTTCGAGCCAATCTCCTGGGAGGCTGCCTTTGATCTGCTCGTCAACAGGATTGACAACACACTCGCCAGCAAAGGCGCCGATGCAATCGCCATGTATGGATCGGGGCAGTTCCATACCGAGGATTACTACATCGCCCAGAAGTTGCTCAAGGGGGCACTGGGTACCAACAATTTCGATGCCAATTCACGCCTGTGCATGAGTTCGGCAGTCGCTGGCTACAGCCGCAGTCTGGGGTCTGATGGTCCTCCCTGCTGTTACGACGACATCGACGAATGCAGTGTCGCCTTCCTGATCGGCACCAATACAGCTGAGTGCCATCCCGTGCTGTTTCAGCGCTTGCAGAAACGCAAGAAACGCAGCCCCGGCAGCCTCACGATCGTGGTGATTGACCCAAGAGCCACAGCAACAAGTGAGATTGCAGACCACCATCTCGCCATCGCACCCGGCACGGATCTGGCCCTGCTCCATGGCATCGCCCATCTGAGCCTGCGTGAAAACGGCCAGGACCAGCTCTTCATCGAACAATCCACCGACGATTTCGAAGCCTTCTTTGATGTGATCGCCCGCTGGACCCCCAGACGTGTGGCCAGGTTGTGTGGCATTCCCGAAAAAAGACTGCGGGATGTGGCTCATCTCTGGAGCCGCAGCGAAAAGATCCTCAGCCTCTGGTCCATGGGGGTGAATCAGCGCCGTGAGGGAACAGCAGTGGTGGGCGGTCTGATCAACCTTCACCTGCTCACAGGTCAGATCGGCAAACCCGGAACGGGTCCGTTCTCCCTGACGGGACAACCCAACGCCATGGGAGGCAGAGAGGCGGGCGGACTGGCCCATCTGCTCCCGGGATATCGCAGCGTCTCCGATGCCAGCCATCGCACTGAGCTGGAACAGGCCTGGGGGTTTGCAGCGGGATCGATCGCAACAACACCAGGACTCACGGCCTGGCAACAGGTGGAGGCCATGGAAGCAGCTGAACTGGATCTCTGGTGGGTTGCGGCCACCAACCCCCTGGTGAGCATGCCCAATCTGGAGCGGGTCAAAGCCGCCATGGGCCAATGCCCACTGGTGGTGGTGAATGAGGCCTACGCCGGCAGCGAAACCGCCGAGTACGCCCACCTGCTGCTGCCGGCATCGCAATGGAGCGAGAAGGCCGGAGCGATGACGAATTCAGAACGCAGGGTGACCTATTGCCCTGCCTACCGCCCAAGGCATGGCCAGAGCCGACCGGACTGGGAAATCTTCGCCGAGCTCGGACGCCGACTCGGCTATGAGAAACAGTTCAGTTACAACACAGCCGCAGAGGTATATCGCGAATTTGCCTCCGTCACAGCAGGGCGGTTATGCGATGTTTCCGGCCTCAGCCACGAACTGCTCAACAGCGAAGGTCCTCAACAGTGGCCCTTCCCCGCAGGCAGTGAGCCAAGTACACAGTCAAAACGGCTTTACACCGATCAGCGCTTTGCCACCACCTCCGGCAGGGCTCGCTTCACCGCTGAACAGCCACTTGGCCTGGCCGAACCCCCCTGTCAGGACTATCCACTGATCCTGACCGTGGGCAGGTACCTGGGGCAATGGCACACGCTGACCAGAACCGGCAAGGTCAAACGGCTGCAGACCATGCATCCGGAACCCCTGCTGGAGATCCATCCAGAGGATGCCGAGCAGTTCGGCATCAAGAACGATGGTTTCGCCGTGATTCGTTCCCGTCGCGGCCACGTCACTGCCAAGGCGAAGCTGACCGATCGAATCCGCCCTGGCATGGTCTTTCTACCGATGCACTGGGGATTCGCTCAGGCGAATGCCTGCGAAGCCAACAGCCTGATGCATGAACTTTGTTGCCCTATCTCAAAGCAACCGGAACTGAAAGCAGCCGCTGTGATCGTGGCTCCTGTTGAGTCGCTGCTGAAGACTGTGCAGCCTCAACCGGACTGAATGCAGCAGCTGCATGCCTGACTCAGCCCAGCAGTTCCCGGAAAGCCGCAGGCAGGTTGTGATGATCGTGGCCGGGCCGGGCAAGTTTGCAGAGGGCAAATCGCTCAAGTTCACTGAGCTCTCGCCATTGCTGCTGAGCAAAGCTGATGCCATGGCTGGCCGCGGCCGCGGCCAATGATTCGGGCAAATGATCCCTGATCTGCC
Source organism: Prochlorococcaceae cyanobacterium Fu_MAG_50 (assembly GCA_036012625.1). Lineage (GTDB taxonomy): Bacteria > Cyanobacteriota > Cyanobacteriia > PCC-6307 > Cyanobiaceae > DASCPR01. Next base: position 19,397 of record DASCPR010000226.1, on the reverse strand, counting down.
ATGGCTCCGCCTTGGCCGGGGGCAGGTCGGAGGCCTGGCCATCTGCCATCGAGCGGGTGTCACGGCAGAGCAGGTTACGCAAATTCGCCAGTGCCCTGGCGTCGTCTTGCCAGTCGACAATCTGCTGACGCTGTTCATGGCTCAGCTCCAGCCAGTGACTCAGCTTCAGTTTCAAACCAATCAGATCCAACTTGCGCCGCACACATAGCGGAATACACCGCCAGGAGCCAATGAAATCCTGCTCGAACTCGAAACAGTGACTGGCCTGTGCAGAAATGGATGACATCAGCTGCTGATGCATGGGCAGATTCACAGGATCGGTTTAGCGCAGATCTGAACACTGTTCTTGTGATTCCGTATCGACGACAACGGGAAAACGTCGGACAAAGGTTGATTTGGTGTGATCGACGACGACTCAAAATGAAAGGAATGGGCAATCTCTACCTGCCCTGAATCATCTGTTTTGCATCTGGCCATCGCTCTAGGCATGCTGCTCGGGGTCACTCACGGATGGGTGGCGAGCGATACAAAGTTGCTCCCTTCTCCTGGACTTGATCGATCAGGTTCTGCAGCATCTGCAACTTTTTTCACCCCATTCGGTGGCGATTCACTGACTTACTCTCCATAGTGGAATCTGATCAGACAACTCGCAGCCATGGAGAGAAGCTTTTCAGCGACTTGGACAAGCCGAAGCCCTCTCACCATTGCTGCGGGTTTTCTCGGTGCCTTCATCATTGCCTCTCTCGGCGTTCAGCTGGTCAGAACTGAAACTGCTGTAACTGCATCACCACAGACCCAACAAGCTGTGGAACCCGTCACCGCCCACCAAGCCAGCCTCTGGAGTGCCCTCGGAGAGCGCTGATCGCCAGGGCTGTTGAATGCAGAGGGCTGTTGAATGCAGGCATGATCTCAATCTCGGACTGAAATCCATACACTGAAATTCATACATTGAATTTCAACAAGAGTCCTGCAAGACCATTGACCCTCAATCGCCGCAATTTTTTACTCGGCTCAGGCATTACCGCCGCTGGACTGTTGGGTTTTCCGCAGAAGTCATACAGCTCCACAATCACTGATCCAAACACAATTGCGAATGGAGCTACGGATGTTGAAACGCCAAGGTCCTGCCGTCCGCAAAACTCCCTCAAGGCCCTGATCCAAGGCAACAAGCGTTTCTGCAAAGCGTGGCAGAAATCAAACCATGCCACGACCCCTGCCGAACGAGCCCAGACCATGGCCAACCTCTGGCTGGACAATTGCTTCCTGCCTTCCAGTGTGATCGACACAGGGCAGGCTCCCTGGGCCACACTGCTGTCATGCGCCGATTCCCGCGTTGCACCGGAATGGATCTTCGATGCAGCCCCAGCTGATCTGTTCGTGATCCGCAGTGCCGGCAACACCGCCTTCGACGATGCCATCGCCTCGATGGAATACAGCGTCATCGCCCTCAAAACACCGTTGATCATGGTGATGGGACACAGCAACTGCGGAGCCGTTGTGGCTGCTCGCAACGCTGATCCCCTGACCCCCCTGCTCGAGCAACTGATCACCCCGATCCGAACCAGCCTTCAAGCTGATCAGAGCCTTGCGCAATCCATCAAAGGGAATGCTTGCTACGCCAGCCGTCAACTGACACAACGCAGTGAGGTTCTAGCCAACGCCACTGAGAACGGAAGCCTCAAAATCGTCACCAGCTACTTCGACATCAGCACGGGCAAGGTCAGCCTGATCTGAACACTGGCAACCTGAGGGAGTCGAAACAGAATTGCCCTCTGGCAATGGAACACTCCCTCAACCACCTCAATGCCTGCGGTGAAGTGCACATGGTGGATGTGGGTGACAAACCCTCATCCCTGCGCCAGGCCGTGGCTGAAGGTTGCCTGCTGATGCAGGCGCAGACCCTGAGCCTGGTCCTCGAAGGTCAAACGGCGAAAGGTGACGTGCTTGCCGTGGCCAGGGTCGCCGCCATCCAAGCCGCCAAACACACCTGGGAATTGATCCCCCTCTGCCACCCGATACCCCTAAGCGGCATCGAGGTGACCATCAGCCCACTCGATGCCCCATCCGGATTGCGTGTGGAGGTGCACTGCCGCACCCAAGCCAGCACGGGGGTGGAGATGGAAGCGCTCACAGCTGTTTCCTTGGGGCTGCTGACGCTTTACGACATGCTCAAGTCCGTCGACCCTGGCATGAGCATCCATGGTGTCCAACTGCTGCAGAAGGATGGCGGGCAGCAGGGATCCTGGCGGCGAGAGGCAGGCAGGCTGTGAACCCAGGCTCAAGTGAACCCTTCCCTGGCGAGGGTCGGTCCCTCAACGCAGCCCGTGAGGAGGTGATCCAGGCTCTACAGCAGCTGAAGTGCCGCACTGGTCAGAACAACATCGAGAGCGTCGGGCTCAAGGATGCCCTGGGCAGGGTGAGCGCCGCAACAGTGGTGGCAACGGATCCCATTCCCGGCTTTCGCGCCTCGATCATGGACGGCTACGCCCTCGGGCAGGCTGATCAACCGCAGCTTGGCGATCACTGGAGACTTGTGGGCTGCTCTGGAGCAGGTAGACCATTCACAGAACACCTGGCAACAGGGGAAGCGATCCGGATCATGACCGGTGCGGCCATTCCGGCTGGCTCGGCCTGGGTCATTCCCCAGGAACTCACCCAGGTGAGCGATGTCTGCCAGCAGTCAGAAGCGGTGCTGACTCTGGTGAAACAGGCTTCCTCCAACCCCTGGATCAGGCCAGCTGACGAGGAAGTGAAGGCGGGGGACGTTGTGGTGGAGTCGGGCCTGCGCTTGACACCAGCCCGGCTCGGGCTTGCCGCCAGCTGCGGCTTTGCAGAACTGGCCGTGACCCGCAAACCCCGGATCGGTCTGTTGATCAGCGGTGATGAACTGATTCCACCCGGTGCGCCGCGACCTGCAGGCGCCATCTGGGAAAGCAATGGCACCCTGCTGGAGCTGCTCCTGAGCCGACTGGGCTATGAGCTCTCGGATCGTCGTGTTGTTGGCGACCGTCCGCAGGAGCTGCGCTCAGCATTGCTCGAGCTAGCTCTCGCCTGTGATGTGGTTGTCAGCACCGGCGGCGTCTCCGTTGGCGACAGCGACTGGATCCGCTCACTGATCGCCGAGCTGGGGGACGTGAAGTTCTGGAAGCTTTTCCTCAAGCCAGGTAGACCATTTGCCTTCGGATCGATCGGTGATCAGGTTCCCTTCTTCGGCTTGCCGGGGAATCCCGTGGCTGCCGCAATCACCGCCCTGCAGTTGCTATGGCCTGCCCTGCAACAGCTGGAAGGTATCAGGGAACCTGAAAGTCCACCACGTCTACGGGTGCAGTTGGCGAATGCACTGAAACGTCAACCAGGCAGACCTGAACTCGCCCGAGCCCGTCTGGTGATCACTGAACAGGGAGCAGCACAGGCCCGGATCGAGGGATCGCAGGCCTCCTCACGGCTCGGCTCACTGCTTGATGCAGATCTGCTGCTGGAGATCCCCGCTGATGCTGGAGATCTGCCCCCGGGCAGCCACCTCTGGGCCCAGCTACTGCGGTTGCCAATCTTCTGAATCCCTAGAGCGATGTGTTGTGGGTCACCCATTCACCCACCCCATTGCACCACTCACGTTTCCAGAAGGGTGCCCGATGTTTGAGGCTCTCGAGCAGTGCAGCACAGCAGCGCTGGGCGTTGCCTCGATGATCCGCTGCCACTGCCACAAGCACGATCTCCTCACCAGGCAGCAGCCTGCCGACACGATGGAGCAGCAAGGCGCTGAAGGCAGTGTGCTCCACCAGGGCATGCTCTGCGTCCTGGCGGAGCCTGGCTTCGGTCATGCCCGGATAGTGCTGGAGCTCCAGGGCCTCGAGCGTGGATCCATCAAGACCCTCAGCCCTGACTCTGCCAACGAAAACAGCCACTGCAGCCTGACTCTGCTGCCACTGTTCAAGCTCACGCCAGGGGGAGAAGCGTTCTCTGCGAATCTCGATCAACGCTGTTGGCTCAGCCACCGGTGAAAGGGGGAAGAAACGCGAGTTCATCGCCAGCAGCAAGGGGTTGCTCAGGAGCCGCAAACTGCTGATTGATGGCGACGCGCAAGGAACGGGGCCATGGCCCTAGCTGCAACTGATCCCAGAGACCAACAGCCGTGAGCTCTTGCTCAGCGTCAATGGGCCAGAGGCGCTCACTCCATCCCGCCAGGTCTCGCAGATAGGCAAACAGGCAGACCCGGATCACCGCAGATCGCTGGCTCTTCATCGGCATGTTCGCTTAAGGGTGAATCGGTTCTAGCGTCCTGAACAGCAGCAGCTCTGACATCGTCCTCGCCATCGCACTGCTCACCATCTCCGACAGCCGCTCCCTTGGGGATGATCCCAGTGGCGATGCCCTGCAGCAGCGCCTCAAGGAGGCCGGCCACCATCTGCAGGAAAGGGCTCTCTGCCCTGATAATCGCTACGCCATCCGCGCCATCATCAGCCGCTGGCTTGCCGATACCGCTGTGGAGGTTGTGATCAGCTCGGGAGGAACCGGGCTGACAGGCCGGGACGGCACTCCAGAGGCCGTGGAGCCCCTGTTGGACAAAACAATCGACGGCTTCGGAGAACTATTCCGGGTGTTGTCCTTCAACAGCATCGGCACCAGCAGCCTGCAGAGCCGCTGCCTGGCAGGGGTGGCAAACGGCACCTTCGTGTTCGTACTGCCGGGATCACGGGATGCGGTGGAGACAGCCTGGGATCAGCTGATCTCAGCTCAGCTCAACGCAAACACACAACCCTGCAACCTGGCGAAGCTGCTGCCCCGTCTGCGGGAGCAGTGAAGCGGCTTGGGTCAGAAGGGAATCGGCATGGTCACCTCTGCAGGCGTGGGGGCACAGGCTTCGATCCGATGATTCACCACATCTCCGATGATCACGATGGAAGGGGAAGCGAAGCCCTCGCGGCCCAGATCCTCAACCAGTTGTCCAAGGGTGGACGTCAGACACCGCTGACCAGCCACGGTGCCCTGCTGAATCACCGCTGATGCCGTGGAAGCAGCCAGACCGCCAGCGATCAGCTCCTCCACGATCCTGGGCAGGTTGTGGAGACCCATGTAGATCACCAGTCCGTCAGTGGCCTTGGCCAGATTTCGCCAGTCAACCGATGGACGGCGTTTGTCGATCTCCTCATGCCCCGTCACAAAGGTGACCGAGGAGCCCGCCCGACGATGGGTCACCGGAATACCCACATAGGCGGGAGCGGCAATCCCTGAGGTGACACCAGGCACCACCTCAACGGGAACACCATGAAGGGTCAGATGGGCCGCCTCCTCGCCGCCCCGTCCGAACAGGAAGGGATCACCACCCTTGAGCCGCACCACAGTGCGATGACGCTGGGCCATTTCCACAAGCACAGCATTGGTGTTGGGCTGAGGCACGGAATGAAAGCCTCTGCGCTTACCCACGAACTGCCGTTCACAGGACTCTGGGACAAGCTCAAGAATCTCGCTGGGCACAAGGGAGTCATAGACGAGGGCCTCGCATCGCTGCAGCAGGCGATGGGCCTTCAAAGTCAACAGCTCAGGGTCCCCGGGACCGGCGCCGACAAGGTAAACAGTTCCAAGTTTTGGGTCGGTCATGGCAGGGCGGTCAGCAGATCGCTCAGGCCGAGACGGATCGACTCAATCTCAAGCAGAGGAGGCATCCCCCCAGCCTCTCGCAACGCCGTTGTCATCCGATTGGGAGCCAGGGCCAGGGGCAGGGGCTGACATGGTCGACTGGCAGAGGATCGATAGGCCTGCCAGTCCTCTGAAGAGACTGCGGGGATCCCCAGCTGCTCTGCCAACCTGGGCAGAAATCGATCACCAAACCCATAGCGCAGGGGGTGATGAACAAGCACAGGCCCCCCCCGACTGAGGTCCTGCTGCTGAACCAACTGCTGCAACAGAAACCACCAGGCAGGCCAGGAACCAAGAAACGGCAGGCAGCATGTCCTCACTCCCTGAGCCTGCAAGCGCTTACGAATCACCGGCACATCATCCCTGGCATGGGAGCCCGGCAGCAACAGCAGTGGAACCAGCCAGTTGCGCCGCAGCAGCGGCTCAGGTGAAGCTTCCGCCGTGAGAGCCTCGATCTGAGCAGGCGCTCCCCGGCGCCTTTCCACCTCCTCGGCCAGGGAGCGCAGGCAGGCAGGCACCACCCCGCCAGCGCGGCCATGAACAATCAGGCGAATGCCCCAGCGAACCGAACCTTGATGACGTTTCCGTATCAACAACCACGGATCATTGATGGCATGAACTGGTGAAGTCGTTGATCTGTCGAAGACCCTTCTCAAACCATGGCATCCCGGCGTCACCCCCGCGAAACAAGCCCCCTGTTCAACGAGGCCAGGGCGCACAGCCAGGCGACTGGTCATGGCTCGAAGCGGTTCAGCAACGACCTCAGCAGGGATCTGGCCGCCATGGCCAGAGTCTGGAAATTGCTGCGACAAGGGGCTGTGCGCTGGTTGGGTGAGGTGGGTCGTCAATACTGACCTACGCCGGAAGCGATGAATGAGCTGCTGCCATCAAGCAGCAGCTGGGCGCAAGGCTAAGTATCTATTGACACCAAATTGCAGAGCCAATTGAAAATCGATTCCAATTTCCAATTTGGTGAGAACCGCTACTAACAACCCACCCATCCACAGGGGTTAATACCGTGAGAAGCAGCACACTTTTTATTTTGAAGTGCTGTAAATCACATCACTGGGGCTAACACAAGTTCTGCCTATCACAGCTTCAAGCACTTCCTGGATCAGCCCGATTTTCAGAATGTATTCATGAGCACACTTGCACCTGAAAAGCCTTACCTGCAAGGCAAGAAGCTCAACAAGATTGAGCAAAACAAGGCAGCCAAGGATGGCCTTCTTGTTGGTCCTGAAATTGAGAAGTTCGCTCAGATCGGCTGGGAGGAAGTGGACGAAACCGATCTTCAGCTGCGGCTGAAGTGGTATGGAATGTTCTGGCGGCCAAAGACTCCAGGCAAGTTCATGCTGAGGCTGAGGGTTCCCAATGGCTGCCTGAATGCAAATCAACTTCGCATTGTCGCATCCATCGTTGCCCGCTATGGAGACAATGGCAGCTGTGATATCACCACCCGTCAGAACCTGCAGTTGCGAGGCATCCTGCTGAGTGATCTCCCCGACATTCTCAAGCGGCTCAGCGAAGCAGGCCTAAGCACAATTCAATCAGGATTTGACAACCCCAGGAATGTCACCGGCAATGCCATTGCCGGAATTGATCCTGAGGAAATTGTTGATACCCGTCCCTACACCCTGGAACTGGAGAACTTCCTGACCAACAACCTGGAAGGCAATTCAGAATTCTCAAATCTGCCGCGCAAATGGAATACTGCGGTGGCAGGTTCCAGGGATAATTTCCTGCTTCACAACGACATCGTCTTCCATCCGGTTGAAAAGGATGGGGAGATGGGTTTCAGCGTCTGGGTCGGTGGGATTCTCTCCTCTCAGATGAATTCCTATGCCCTCCCCCTCAATGCCTGGGTGAAACCCGAGGAGATCTGTCGACTCACTGCCGCCGTGATCATGATCTGGCGAGACAACGGTGAACGCAACGTCCGTCCCAAGGGACGTTTCCGCCTCTATCTCGACAAGGTTGGCCTCGACAGCTTCCGCAGCATGGTGGAAGAACGCTTCGGTCCTCTCAGCCCTGATCCAGGCTCTGTCTTTGATCAAAAGCCCCGCTCCCTCTATGGCATCCAGCCTCAGAAACAGAGCGGTCTCCATTTCGCCGGTCTACATGTCCCCGTTGGACGTCTGAGCGCTGAAGACCTCCACGATCTGGCCACCGCAAGCCTGGAACACGGTTGCGGTGAAGTCCGCATCACAGAAGACCAGAACGCAATCCTGGTGGGCATTCCAGGGGAAAAACTCGACAACCTCCGCAACGACCCCTTGCTGGAGCGTTTTCCCCTCGAGCCCGGAGCGATCAGTGCCGGCACCGTCTCCTGCACCGGCAACACCTATTGCAGTTTCGCTCTCACCAACACCAAGGATCAGGCGCTGGCCCTGGCCAGGGAACTGGATCAGCAACTGCACCTGCCAGAGGAAATCAAGATCCACTGGACAGGCTGCCCCAACACCTGTGGTCAGGCCTACATGGGGGCCATCGGACTGACGGGCACCAAGACAAAGGCACCGGAAGGCAAAGGCACCGTCGAGGGATACAACCTCAGCATCGGCGGTTCTCAGGGGCCTGATCCACAGGTGGGAACCCTGCATCGCAAGGGGATTCCTGCCAGTGAGATCAGCCAGGTGGTGAAGGAGCTGCTGATCGAACGTTTCGGTGCTCAACCCAGAAGCGACCCCAAGGAGCAACCGCAGCAGCTCCCCTTCTCAGGCTTGCTCAATCGCTTCAGACAACTGACCAAAAGCAGCGCATCCACCTGAGCTGCCCCCTGCTCTCCACGCAACAGCTGTTCAAACTCAACAGCCGCTCCACAAATTCAACAGCCATCTGGTGGCGCTGCCCTTCTGAAGCCACCAAGGGTTGTCTCAATCATGCCCAATTCCCAATCACAACTCCCCCAACAAATCATGGCCGCCAACAACGATCTCTTCAGCCGTTTCGTCAATTGGCTGAGTGCCAGCGGCAAAGAGCTGCCACCCGTCAATCGCCAGGGTGGCAGCCGTGATTTCTTCTCCCGTCTGATGAACCGCATCAGCGGCTGACGCCCCCGTCCCAGCCCCCCCCGCATCTCTGCAGAAAACTGAGTCATGGACTACGTCCTTCCCAATGAACTTGTCGACGGCATGATTGTCGCCGGCGGCAAAAAATCCAGTGTCAGCATCAAGAATCTGCTGCTGCGTGGTTTCTATTCCGGAGCCATTCTCGGCCTGGCCACCTGCCTTGCCATCACCGTTGGCATCCAATCAGGAATGCCCTTCCTGGGCTCTGTGCTCTTCCCCTTCGGTTTCGCCAGCATCGTGCTCTTCGGCATGGAACTGGTCACTGGCAACTTCGCCCTCCTACCCATGGCCACCTGGGCTGGGAGAAGCACCTGGAAAGCCACCTTCAGGAACTGGATCTGGGTTTGGATCGGCAATTTCATCGGCTGTGCACTGGTGGCAATCCTTCTAGCCATCAGCCTCACCAGTGCCGGCACCATTGAACCCCTTGCTGCCGCCGATGGTGGCAAAGGCTGGGTTGCTGTGGCCGCCAAGATCATTGCCCTGAACAAAACCAATGTGATCAGCAAGTACGAAGCCCTCGGCAGCACCGGGTTCTTTCTTGCTTTTCTACGGGGCATGATTGCCAACTGGCTGGTCTGCCTCGGAGTGACGATGGCTCTGGTCAGCAAAAGCGTCCCCGGCAAGATCCTTGCCTGCTGGTTACCGATCACGGCCTTCCAGACCATGGGCATGGAGCACATTGTGGTGAACATGTTCCTGCACACCGCAGGCCCCTTGCTGGGTTCAGGTGTTTCTTTCGGCCAGGTGGTGGTTTGGAACTACCTCCCCGTTACCCTCGGCAACATCGTCGGTGGCATGGTGTTCATCGGCATGCTCTTCTACAGCACCCATCGCACCAAGATGGCCAATGTCTTGCCAACCGTGCATGACGAGAAACTGGAGCGAGAACTGGCCGCCGAACTTGGTGCACGTTGACCGACAGGTCCAATGAGTTGTGATGAAGCCCTTCTCTGGGAAAAGCTGGGGAATTCACGGCGGACTCCGCTTGAACCTGAATGGCTGGGGGAGATCTACTCCCCCAGCCTCTCTGTGGAACTGAAACAAACCATTGCCGAGAGACTGGGTTGGCTTGCTGAACGGGGCTGGCCTGTGATCCAGTCGCTGATCAACCAGTTCGGCAGCGAACCGGAGCTCATCCATGCCTCAGGCCTCTGCCATCAAGTGGAAGCGAAGGACTGGCTGATCGCACAACTGCAAGGCAGCGAAGCGTTGCCCCTTGACGTGATCCAGGCACTGGCCTGCTGGGGAGCCGTGATACCTGGCCCTCTGCTGCGCAACGTTCTGACCGACCCATCCCAGACCATGCGGCTTGCCGGCCTCGAACTGCTCAGCTTCAAGGCCCATCAACTCAGTGATGAGCAACTGCTGGACCTAACTGAAGAGCTCCTCAAGGACTGGCGGGATCCCATTGCCTTAGCGGCTATCCGATTGCTGCAGCGCAGGGATGGTGAACCGATCTGCAAACGGCTCGCCCAGATCGCATCGGATGCTCATGACGCCATCTCAGCTGCTGCGATTCGAGCCCTTGGCTGTATCGCCACCCCCGAGAGTCAGGCTGCTTTAACAAAGCTCAGAGACAATCTACCTGCAGGCCTCAGCAGGGAACTGGTCAACAAGCAACTGAACCAGCAATACAGATCACTTGCCTGAATCCGCCTGAGAGTGAGCATCAACATCCCCATAAACCAAGCCGCCATGATTCAAACTCAGCAAATCTGAGGGACTGTCCCAGGCAGGCAAGCCCGTCTCAATGACGCCTACATCAAGGCAGCCGTAACAACTGCTACTTCAGCTAGAAGGGTTTTTACTGAACCATCAAGGCAGTCCATGCAGTGCCCCGTGAACGCCAATGCTGAAATCTCCTGCCGGGAACGCTTCAAGGTTCATCTGCGCAAAATTGGCAGCGGCGAACACACCAGCAAAGGCCTGACTCGGGAGGAAGCCGCCGAGGCCATGGCGATGATCCTCAGGGAGGAAGCCAGTCCAGCTCAGATCGGTGCTTTTCTGATTGCCCACCGGATCAGACGGCCGGAACCCCAGGAATTGGCCGGCATGCTCGACACCTACCGAGCCCTTGGCCCCAGTCTGCGCTCACCTCCCGGGCAACGACGACCTGTCTGCCTGGGTATGCCCTTTGATGGTCGCAACAGAACAGCCCCGATCTACCCCCTCACCGCCCTCGTGCTGCTGAGCCTTGATCAGCCCGTCGTGCTGCAGGGGGGCAACAGGATGCCGATCAAATACGGCGTCACTGCCGCAGAGTTGTTCCAAAGCCTCGGGCTGTCACTGACCGGCCAATCCATTGAACAGATCCAGACAGGCTTCGATCAGCACGGCCTGGCCCTGATTCACCAACCGGACCATTTCCCTCTGGCCGAAACCCTTGTGAACTACAGGGAAGACCTGGGGAAACGCCCACCGGTTGCCAGTCTTGAACTGCTCTGGACAGCCCACCAGGGAGACCACCTTCTGGTGAGCGGGTTCGTCCATCCACCCACCGAGGGCAGAGCCTGGAAAACCCTCGAGATTGCCGGTGAACCAGATGTGATCACGGTTAAAGGTCTTGAAGGCAGCACCGATCTACCCATCAGCCGCGCCTGTGTGACCGCGCAGGTCCGCAACTCCACTCCCGAGAGGCTGATCCTCCACCCCCGAGACCATGATTGCTTTGGCGAGGAGCCGCAATGGACCGATCCCGAGCAATGGCGGGACCAGGCCCTTGAAGCGCTGCAGAACCGCGGTGCTCTCAAAGACGCACTGCGCTGGAATGCAGGGGCCTATCTCTGGTTGACAGGACTGGCCGAAAACATCGAAGCCGGGATCAGCAAAGTGGAGCAGGTGCTGCGTTCAGGGGCGGCGCAAACCACCCTGGATCAACTCATCGCCTGGAGATCCTTGACCATGGGATAACGCTCAATCGCCACACCACCGATCTCGATCCATTGCGAAGATCCCAATCTCCATCCACAACGCAACAGCAGCTGAACACTGCACCGACTTGCATCGGTAACCAGCTGCATCAGCCCCTCCGCCCTGGCCTCCGCTTCCAGCTGATTGAGCAGTGCAGTGGCAAGGCCAGCTCTGCAGGAACGACCACGGCAATACAACAGGGCGAGCCGATCATCCGGATAGCGCAGTGCATAGGCCTCAACCTCTCCATCAATTGTGCTGACCCAACCACGGCCTTCCGCCAAGGGCCTGTCAAGAACTCCCGGCAACCAGGCCAACGCCATCCAGGCTGAAATCTGTTCAGCGGAATAAAGGTCACCAGCCTGGGAATCAATCGCATCGGTATAGATCTCCCTGGCCACCAACTGATCAGCTGGCGTGAAAGGTCTAAGGCAATGGCTGGGGCGGATCATCTAGAACATCAAGCTGTGGGATGGTTGTCCACTCCTGAAACCGGTGGATTTGCAACGGACCAAGTTCCCAATTCTGCTCAGCGCCTTTCTGACCCTGCTCAATGATCGCCTTGGCGAGAGCATCGTCTTTCCCCTGCTGCCCTTTCTGCTGGAGAACATCACAGCGGAAGGCCGCACCCTTGGCCTGCTGACCGGCAGCTATGCACTGGCTCAGTTCGCGGTGACACCTCTGATCGGAGCCCTGAGTGATCGCTTCGGGCGCAAACCGGTGATTGCCACCTGCGTCTCAGGATCGGTGCTGGGTCTGGGTTTATTCGCACTGACCATCAGCCTGGACTGGCCAAAACACACGGCCCTACCCCTGATTCTGCTGTTCATCGCCAGGCTGATTGATGGGATGAGTGGAGGCACTGCAGCCACAGCGAGTGCAGTACTTGCCGACATCTCTCCACCGGAAAAACGGGCCCGGGCCTTCGGACTGATTGGTGTGGCCTTCGGGCTGGGATTCATCATCGGCCCATTTCTGGGAGGACTTCTGTCCAGGAGCTTCTCCATGAACCTGCCGGTCTGGGTGGCGACGGGCTTTGCCCTGTTCAACCTGATCATTGTGCTGACCATGCTTCCCGAAACCCATCCGGTCAGCGCCCGCCGAGAGCTGCCGCGCAAACGGGATCTCAATCCCCTCGGTCAGATCGCGCGCGTGATGAAAAACAAAGCCGTGGGACGCCTGTCCTTGAGCTTCTTCCTGTTCTTTATGGCCTTCAACGGCTTCACAGGCATCCTGATTCTGTATTTAAAACAACGTTTCGACTGGGGACCCGGCACTGCCACCACGGCATTCCTGATTGTCGGCATCGTGGCGACCATTGTTCAAGGTGGGCTGATCGGCCCGCTGGTGAAACGTTTCGGCGAATGGCGGCTGAGCCTGACTGGCCTTGGCCTGGTGATTGTGGGCTGCCTGATGATTCCGTTGACCCACTCCTCCCATGCCCAAGCCAGCATCTACACCGCCGTTGGCATCCTGGCGATCGGGACCGGTCTGGTCACACCAACCCTGCGCAGCCTCGTCTCCCGTCGACTCGACAGCGAAGGCCAGGGAGTGGCACTGGGAAGCCTTCAGGCTCTCCAGAGTCTGGGAAGTTTTCTCGGTCCAGCCATGGCCGGTCTGGCCTACGACAAGCTCGGAAAATCAATTCCCTTCTTCGTGAGCAGCGGACTGCTGTTGCTTGCCATCGCGCTGGTGAGCGGCAGTCCACTGCCTGGCAGAGGCGAATCAGAAAATACCGAGAAAAGAGGCCCAGAACACAATCCGGAACTGGTCTAATTGCTAGCTTTCAAGCTTGAAATGGATTTGAAGTGAGGTCTGCATATGAGCGCAGCTGTTCTGGCACCGAATCTTTATATCAACAGAGAAATCAGCTGGATCGACTTCAACGAAAGGGTTTTAGCCCAAGCGCTCGATAGCCGCACCCCCCTGCTGGATCAAGCCAAGTTCAGCGCGATCTTCAGCAACAACCTCGATGAATTCTTCATGGTCCGCGTGGCCTCCCTGAAGGCTCAAGTGGAAGCTGAAATCACCACCACCAGCGAAGACGGTCAGACACCAGTTCAGCAGCTTCACATGATCCGGGATCGCCTCAATCCACTGCTGAAGCATCAACAAAAACATTACCGAGATCAACTCAAGAAGGGGTTGATCAATCACAACGTTCACCTGCTCGACTACGAGCAGCTTGATGAACGTCAACGGCTCTGGGTCGACAACTACTTTCAGACAGCCATTTTTCCGGTTCTGACCCCACTGGCGGTGGACCCGGCCCATCCCTTCCCGTTTGTGAGCAACCTGAGCCTCAATGTGGCTGCCCTGATCCATGAACCTCAGACAGGCCAGCGACAGTTCGCAAGGGTGAAAGTACCCCAGAAGATCCTGCCGAGATTCGTCTCGATTCCAACGGATCTTTCAGAGCTTGACCCTGAACCACTGCATACAGCCGTGCCCCTTGAGCAGGTGGTTGCCTTCAACCTTGGGCTGCTCTTCCCTGGCATGACAGTGGAAGCCCATTATTTCTTCAGGGTGACCAGGGATGCGGATCTTGAACTTCGGGATCTGGAAGCCGACGACCTGATGAGTGCCATTGAACAGGGGCTGCGCAAGCGGCGCATGGGGGGAGAGGTGGTGCGACTCGAAGTCGCGGATGAAATGCCTCAGGAGTTGATTGACATGCTGACCCAGGGCATGGCCGTGGAGGGGGAAGATGTCTACCGCATCGATGGCCCCCTCGGACTGGACGACCTGTTCAGCCTGCTGACCCTGCCCCTGCAGAAACTCAAGGAGACTCCCCACACTGGGATCACCCCAAAAGCCCTTGCCCGCAGTCAACGGGGCATGGTCGATGAAGGAGCAATGAGCGCGGAGGAATTTGAAAGCATCTTCTCCGTGATCCGCCGCAAGGACATCCTTCTGCACCATCCCTACGACCTGTTTGCAACTTCCGTCGAGGAATTCATCAATCAGGCCGCAGATGACCCCCTGGTGATGGGCATCAAGATGACGCTCTATCGCACCTCGAAGGATTCACCGATCATCGCCGCCTTGATTCGCGCCGCTGAAAACGGCAAACAGGTCATGGCCCTGGTGGAACTGAAAGCACGTTTTGATGAAGACAACAACATTCAGTGGGCCAAGCACCTGGAACGATCAGGGGTCCATGTCGTTTATGGCGTGATCGGCCTGAAAACGCACACGAAAATCGTTCTGGTTGTGCGCCGGGAAAAGGAGCGTTTGCGCAGTTACGTGCATATCGGCACAGGCAATTACAACTCAAAAACGTCGCGTCTCTACACGGATCTTGGCTTGCTTTCCGCCAGTCCTGAACTGGGTCAGGACCTGGTGGAGCTGTTCAACTATCTGACCGGCTTCTCCAAGCAACAGAGTTTTCGAAGGTTGCTTGTCGCCCCGGTAACCCTGCGCACAGGCATGGAGTCACTGATCCGCCGGGAAATCGACCACGCCCGTGAAGGACGTGGTGGACACATCCGCGCCAAGATGAACTCCCTGGTGGATCCAGCCATTGTTGGCCTGCTCTACGAAGCCTCTCAGGCCGGAGTGAAGATTGAGCTGATCATTCGCGGCATGTGCTGCCTCTACCCAGGTCGCGAAGGGCTGAGTGAAAGCATCAGCGTTGTCAGCATCATCGGTCATTTTCTTGAACATTCACGAATTTTCTGGTTCGCCAACGGGGATTCAGCAGAGGTTTATATCGGTAGCGCCGACTGGATGTCCCGCAATCTTGATCGGCGGGTGGAAGCCGTGACCCCAGTCGAAACAACGGAACTGCGAGAACGGCTGGAACGTTTACTCGATCTCTACCTGCAGGACAACAGAGGCGCCTGGGACATGCAAAGCGATGGCAGCTTTGTTCAACGCTTCAGTGAGGGCAAGGAAATCAACTCTCAGCGTCATTTGATTGATGCATGGAAACAAGGCCTCACAGAGATCTGAACTGTAAAAGCATCAATCAGTAAATCCTCGCCGATCGGTTGATAACCGATACAGATCAAGTCTGAGTAAAGCAGCGCAGAACTTTTCTGGCTTTGAAAAGTCGTTGACGCCTCTTCAGCCAAGCTCCCGAAAAAATTTCGATTTACGCCAATTCTGGTGGAGCAATGGTGCTACATTCCGCTCAAATCTAATTCAGGAGGCCAGGGTGATGGGGATCCCTCTGGAATCCACAGGAAGTTCCCATGAAACTTCTCTGTCGGAGCCTATTCTGCCAGCAACAAAGAAACAGACAACGGGGAAAACAACCCGTTCTCGACATGTTTCCCGCAGCCAACATCGTCAGGGTGGACGCTTAGGCACTGATGCCGTTGGCTTTTATCTGAGCAGTATCGGCCGGATTCCTCTGCTGACTGCAGCCGAAGAGATCGAGTTGGCTCACCACGTGCAGGCCATGAAGGAATTGCGCGAGCTTCCTGAAAAAGAACTCACCTCTCGGCAGCGTCACAAGATCCGCATGGGCAAAAGGGCTCGGGATCGCATGATGGCTGCCAACCTCCGCCTGGTGGTGAGTGTTGCCAAGAAGTATCAGAACCAGGGCCTTGAACTGCTCGATCTGGTTCAGGAAGGTGCCATCGGTCTGGAGAGGGCCGTTGACAAATTCGATCCGGCAATGGGCTACAAATTTTCAACCTATGCCTACTGGTGGATTCGCCAGGGGATGACGCGCGCCATTGATAACAGTGCACGCACCATTCGTCTTCCCATTCACATCAGTGAGAAACTCTCGAAGATGCGTCGCATCTCCAGAGAACTTTCCCACCGGTTTGGGCGTCAACCGAATCGCTTGGAACTGGCCCATGCAATGGGGATAGAGCCCCGTGAACTCGAGGATCTCATCTCCCAGAGTGCACCCTGCGCCTCCCTGGATGCCCATGCCAGAGGTGAAGAAGATCGCAGCACCCTCGGCGAACTGATCCCAGACCCCAACGGGGCTGAGCCCATGGAGGGAATGGACCGAAGCATTCAGAAGGAGCATCTCGGAGGCTGGTTATCTCAACTCAATGAACGGGAACAGAAAATCCTGCGCCTGCGCTTTGGCCTGGATGGGGAAGAGCCTTTGACCCTTGCTGAAATCGGGCGGCAGATCAACGTGTCCCGAGAACGGGTGCGCCAACTGGAAGCCAAGGCCATCCTCAAGCTGCGCACGATGACCAACCATCAGCAGGCAGCCTGAAAGACGTCTTGAAGGACGTCTCAACTCACGTCTCCTCCCTGGTCGTCATCGGTGGCTGGATCGCTCTTCTGCTGACACTTGCCGTTATCAGCAGAAGGCTTTGGCCTAACCAACCGGAACTCAGCCGCAAGATCGTTCATATCGGCACCGGCCCGATCATCCCGATGGCCTGGTGGCTGCAGATACCTGCTGCTCTGGCGATTCCTGTTGCTGCGCTTGTCACCCTGGCAGCCCTGATCAACCACCGATGGCGACTCTTCGCAGCTGTTGAGGACATTCAACGCAACAGCTACGGAACTGTTGCCTATGGCCTCTCGATCACAATTCTGCTGACACTCTTCTGGCCCGCCCAGGCAGCCGCCGTTTGCGCCGGAGTGCTTGTGATGGCTTTTGGAGACGGCCTTGCCGGACTGATCGGTCGGCGCCTCAACTCCCCTCGCTGGATTCTGTTCAATCAAACGAAGTCGATCGCTGGCACGTTAACCATGGCGATGGTGAGCCTGGCTGTGTTACTCGGCCTGAACCTGATCAGTACCAGTCCTGTGGATCCCTTGCGGCTGCTTGCCGTGAGCTGTCTTGCCGTGGGGCTTGAGCAATTCAGCAGCTGGGGGCTGGATAACTTCAGCGTGCCGATCGCTGTTGCTCTCAGCTGGTCATGGATGACGGCCCACTGAAACTGAACCACTAACTGAACCAGCTAACAGACTCAGAGAACTGAATCAGCAGCATTCACCACCAGGCCTGCATCCACCGCAGCCGCAAGTTTCTCCAGCAACTCTGTTGTGGTCGCCATGTCGATGCAGGCATCGGTGATGCTCTGCCCATAGGTGAGCTGCTCGAGGGGATGGAAGGAGAGATCGGTAGGCAATTTCTGATTGCCCGCCACCAGATGACTCTCCAGCATCACCCCCATGACATGGGTTGAACCGGCCCGCACCTGATCGGCAACAGCAAGCAGCACATCCACCTGGCGTCGGTAATCCTTGTTGGAATTGCCATGGCTGCAATCAACCATCAGTCGCTCAACAAGACCTGCCTTGTTGAGCTCCTTCACCGCACCCTCAACAGCTTCAAAGTGATAATTGCTGCCGCTCGTACCTCCCCGCAGCACAAGATGGCCATAGGGATTGCCAGTGGTGCTGACAATCGAGGCCTGGCCATCAGCATTGATCCCGAGAAAATGATGGGGCTTTGAAGCCGATTCAATGGCATGCACCGCTATGGAAGCACTGCCATCGGTGCCGTTCTTGTAACCGATGGGCATCGACAGACCGGATGCCATCTCACGATGGGTCTGACTCTCTGTGGTCCTGGCACCGATCGCTGTCCAGCTGATCAGATCAGCGATGTATTGAGGCACAACAGGATCGAGAAGTTCCGTTGCACAGGGCATGCCTTCACGGGCCAGATCTACCAGCAGAGATCTTGCCCGCCTGAGACCGGTGTTGATGTCATAGGAGCCGTCGAGATGGGGGTCATTGATCAGACCTTTCCAGCCAACAGTGGTGCGAGGTTTCTCGAAATACACCCGCATCACCACCTCCAGCTGAGAGGCAAAACGCTCACGCAGGGGTGCAAGTTGAGCGGCGTAATCCCGCGCTGCCGCCACGTCATGGACCGAACACGGACCGACGATCACCAGGATCCGTGCATCCTCTCCACGCAGAATCGCCTGAATGCGCCGTCGGGCAGATACAACCGTGCTGACGACGTCGGCATCATTGGGCAGGTCCTTGTGCAGCAAGGCTGGTGGCACCAGGGGCCTGGTCTCCACCACATGCAGATCTGAAGTGGTGGTCATGTCGCCTGAATCTTCGGGACCCACATTAGAGAAGCCCAGGCAGATGATCTCCACGCACTCGCATTTCAGAACCGATCAACAACACCGATCCACCGCCAGGTCGGTACGGCGGCACACAAGAATGGAGAGAATCAATGCCGCCCTGGAGACTTCCCCATGCTGAGTGACTATGGTCAACTCGCCGCCGCACGGGAAGCTCAGGGCATTCCAGCGCTGCCCCTGAATGCAGAACAAACCCAGGCACTGACAGTGCTGCTGCAGGATCCCCCGACTGGAAGGGAGGCTGAACTCCTTGATCTGCTCAGTGAACGCATTCCCCCCGGAGTGGATGAAGCCGCCTATGTCAAAGCCACCTGGCTGAGCGCAATCGCCCATGCAACAGCCAGCAGCCCCTTGGTCAGTCCACTGGAAGCAACGCGGCTGCTCGGAACCATGGTGGGGGGTTACAACGTTGCCGCTCTGATCGAACTGCTGAACCACCCTGAAGAGCCCATTGCTGCATGCGCAGCCCAGGGCCTCAGCCGCACACTGCTGGTGTATGACGCCGTCAATGATGTGATGGAGCTGGCGCAAGCCAACCGCTTCGCCAAACAAGTTGTGGAGAGCTGGGCCGCGGCCGAATGGTTCACATCACGGCCGAAACTGGCGGAGGAAATCACCGTCACGGTGTTCAAGGTGGAAGGGGAGACCAACACCGATGACCTCTCCCCCGCCACCCATGCCACCACCAGACCGGACATCCCGCTTCACGCTCTGGCGATGCTGGAAAGCCTGGATCCAGAAGGCCTGA
>DASCPR010000225.1:0-2127 GCA_036012625.1 Prochlorococcaceae cyanobacterium Fu_MAG_50 | reverse complement strand
CTCTGACAGCCAGCAGCAATCAGGCAGAACGCACCCACATCGAAGCAACCATCAACGAGAACATGCAACTGCTTCACCAGGCTGACGCTCAGCTCACCCTCGAATCCATCCCTGAAGCAGACCGCGCTGCAGCCTGCATTGATCCAGCCCTGAAACTGAGCACAGACATTCAACAAAACGTCCCTGCGCCAACAAGCATCGCTGGCCTCACAAGAAGCTTCGACACCAATACCGTTCCTGGCATCGCCGTGATCACATACTCCTTTGAAGCTCCAGAGCAAAGCATCGGCACAGAAGTAAGAGTCCTCGAGCTCTCTGCCAACTTCCAAACCAGCTGCTGATTTCTCCACCGCCAATCCAGGAGAGAAGCCCCTAGAGCCCTCCAAGCCATGCTCAGCCGCAAGAGTTCAGATCAGCAGGCTTCTCTGTCTCTGCAAATCATCTCAAAACACCTGGCAAATGGGCAAATCACAGAGAATCTCCCAGCAGCAATCAGCCATCTAGCCATCTAGCCATCAGGGAAGATCATCAATCCATAAACATATGCCAAGCTCAGGCAACCCCAAGCACACACATACAAAGAAAAAGCTCAGTCAACGCCTTGATCAGCATATACAGCAAACACTATCAACCGACTCCAACACAGATATTTGACAAGCCAACCTCTCTTGCATAGGGTATGAATAGAAACAAAGAAACATGGCTGCAATCGTTATTGGCCCAGTCACAATTCCCTATTACGCCATTGCCATTGGCCTTTTGTCTGGTCTGCTGACGATCTGGACAGTGAAGATGCAGGTTCAGGCCGTTGACAGGAACGAGAGCAGACGCAAAAGAGAGCAGCAATAACAACAAAGCCCATCACTCGAACTGAAGGCATCAAGTTCAACTGAGCAACAAGTCAAAACCAAGAATCAAGCTGAAAACAACTGCAAGGCAATGCCTTCACTAAATCCTGCACACCTTGGCGCCCTTATCACTGACGATGCAATCATCATCTAAAACCCGCCAACCATCACCAACAACATACCTGCTCCCAGTGAGGTTGTTATCAACAAAAATCGGCTTATTTGAGCGTTCATTGACCATCCATCTGCATTGAATCTGCATCGCCGACTGACCAGGGAATTGAAGGCTGCAAGGATTCTGAAATGAAGCCTCCGTGGATTGCGCAAACACTGGACAGACAGGAAGCATGACCATGGTAAAGACCAATAACTTCATGAAATCTGCAAGTCAATCCTGAAACCAATAATAGCAAATTTCTATACACAGAAGCCATCCCTGAACGCTCCATCACACTCTCGGCCTTGAGCAAAGAACCAGTTCGCCTTCGAGGCACAGGCAGCGACAAAACCAGCCATGGGCATAGACAGAAATCAGTGCAGAAACAGAAATCAGTTGCAGTTGTTCAGTTGGCATCACTGCCTTAATCCCCTCCCTCAACTCCTGAGTTGCAGCAAGGCATCACTGCGCTCGCGCCTAGCCCGGCACTGGGACGGATCCGTGCTGGTGTTCAGGCCAAAACTTGGCAACAGCTGCTTCAAACGCTGCTGCCAGGCCGCCGTCGCCAGACGTTCGCCCCAGCAGCGTTGCAGAACCTCCAGCATGATCGACACCGCCGTGCTGGCACCGGGAGAAGCCCCCAGGAGAGCAGCCAGGGATCCATCCGCCGAAGCCACCACCTCCGTGCCCAGCTGCAGGCGCCCCCCCTCAGGGGTGCGTTTGATGATCTGCACCCGCTGACCGGCTACATCAAGACTCCAATCCTTGCTTTGCGCCCTGGGGAAAAACTCCCGCAGGCAGGCCAGCCGATCCGCATGACTCTGACGTAACTGATTGATCAGATAGCTGACCAGGTTGACGTTGTTCACCCCCACCTGCAGCATCGGCAGCAGGTTGGCGGGACGCAGGGAGCGGGGTAGATCAAGCAGCGATCCCTGCTTGAGGAACTTGCTGCTGAACCCCGCATAAGGGCCGAACAGCAACGCCTTCTGCCCATTGATCCAGCGGCTATCGAGATGGGGAACAGACATCGGCGGTGCTCCCAGCTTTGCCTTGCCATACACCTTGGCGAAGTGCCGCTCCACCAGATGTTGCTCGGAGCAGACCAGCCACTGACCGCTG
>DASCPR010000224.1:0-6922 GCA_036012625.1 Prochlorococcaceae cyanobacterium Fu_MAG_50 | reverse complement strand
CCACGCCTGCAAAGGCTACGGCTGAACAATGTTCCTGGGCGAGGATGACCCTGCTGGCTGCCGCTTCAGCGCAATAGATAGTTGGGATGGGCAGCCCCAGCACGGCTCTGAGGTGCAGTTCGAATTCATTGAGGTTCTGACTGATCAGGGTGACCAGGCCTGTGTCGTGGGGCCTTGGTGAGAGTTCAGAAAAGATGACCTCCTCACCACGGATGAAAAATTCAACGCCGAACAGGCCTGCACCACCAAGGTTTTCGGTCACTGTTTTGGCCATGTTCTGGGCCTGTTGCAGCTGATCAGGGGACAGTGACACCGGTTGCCAGCTGCATTGATAGTCACCTCCTTTCTGTTCATGGCCGATCGGTGGGCAGAACAGGGTTGAGCCATCCCATTGCCGGATCGTCAGCAGCGTGATCTCCAGATCGAAGCGCAGGAATTCCTCCACGATCACCCTTGGCGATGTTCCTCGGGCACCTGCCATAGCGTTTTGCCATGCCGGATCGAGTTCAGCGGGTTTGTTCACCACGCTCTGCCCTTTTCCAGATGAACTCATCACTGGTTTCACCACAACCGGCCAGCCCAGGGGCATGGCGGCATCTCTGAGTTCATCCGGGGATGCGGCATAGGCGAAGCGTGCTGTGCAAAGCCCCAGTTCATTGCTGGCAAGATTCCGGATCAGGTCACGATTCATCGTCACAGCAGCGGCTCTGGCTGTGGGGATCACCGTGATGCCATCCCGTTCCAGTTCGGCGAGGGCATCCACAGCCAGAGCCTCGATTTCAGGGATCAGCACGTCCGGTTTGTGACGTTGCACCACGTCTTTGAGAGCGTCCGCGTCGCTCATCGGCAGCACCTCCGCCTGATCGGCAACCTGCATGGCTGGGGCTCCTGCATAGCGATCACAGGCGATCACATGGCAACCCAGTCGCTGTGCCGCCAGGGCAACCTCTTTGCCTAGTTCACCACTGCCAAGCAGCATCACGGTTTTCGGGAAGATCGTCATCAACGTTTGCTGCTCATCGGGTGATCATCGCTTGCTGCTGGGTCAGAGGATCTGCTTAGCGGCTTCTGGCTGAGGGCAGGATTTGAGTTTGTTGATTCAGCGCATGTTTGTCATTTGTTGCGCAGATAGCCAATGATCCAGGTTCCAAGGAAGATCAGGGAAGAGATGCCGAAGTAAATCAAGGTCCATTTCAGGTAGTTATCCATTTGTTCCGGGTTCATTGGCTTGCAGGCATGTTCGTGATTTCACAATGATACTTGTTCTCATAACATATGCATTGCAAGGATCTTGCTGGATCCGGGCGTGAAGGCATTCAATGGCTGAACAGCCAGCTTTGGTTGCGGGGATTGATTGTTTTTCTGCAGTTGAAAATGGCTGCGACAGAGGGTTGTTCTTAGAGATAGGAGTTCAGTGGTTGCTGTGCTTTGACTTCTGGATCATTCAGGTTTTACTCAGTTTTTTAAGTAAGAGTGTTTCAACGGCATTGCCGTTGTTTTCGAGAGGTGATTGTATTGTCTATAAGTGTTTATTGCCTACAGGATTACAAGGTTTGATTTTCGCTCTCGTGGTTTGATCAGTTTTGCCTCTCAGTCGATTTTCAGAGGCTGTTAAGTCTCGAAATCAGGCATCAGGGTGAGCTGACAGACGGGGGATTCTTCGCTGATGAATCCCCAGGCTTCAAAAATGTGTGGATCGGGATGGGTGATCTGCTGCCCTTTTGAATGTCGCTGCAGTTGAAAGCCTTCCTTGGCCAGGCGACGCATCAGGCTGGCAGCCTCTTCAAAGCGTGCTGCCATGGCTTCCAGGCTGGCGCAGTCGCTGGTGAGACCGGCCTCTTTCCAGGTGAAGTAGCTCATAAGGACTTCAGGTTGTGGGGCGCAGGAGCAGACCGAGGAGCACAAGCCCAACGGTGATCAGCCAAAAGCATGGCACCACTGTTTCTTCTCTGGTGCCTCCCAGTTCAAAGTGGTGATGAAGCGGTGCCATGCGGAACACCCTTTTGCCCACCCCGTCAATGCCTTTGGTGGCTTTAAAAACCCAGACCTGCACAATCACCGAGAGGGATTCCGCCAGAAAGACTCCACCCATCAACAGCAAGGGCCAGAGACTGTTGCTGAGTAGGGCAACACCGCTCAGGGCTGCTCCCATGGCCAGGGAGCCGGTGTCGCCCATGAAGACTCTGGCTGGATTGCGGTTGTGAACAAGGAACCCCAGCCAGGCGCCAGCCATGGCCATGCAGAATCCTGCGATGGCTGGGTCCCCATCGTTTCCTCTCAACATCAGTTGCAGGGCAAGCCCTGTGAACACAAGAACTCCGCAACCGCTGGCCAGTCCATCAAGACCATCGGTGAGGTTGGTAGCGTTACTTTCTGCCAGAAAGACAAACAGGCCCAGGGGCCAGATCAGGTTGCCGATAGGAACAGACAAGCCGAAGGGCAGGGCAATGCTGGAGGCGATCCAGCCCTGCCAGCCGGCCCATAGCAGAAATAACAGGGCGATTGCTGCCTGAAGCAGAAGTTTGCCCTGGGGGTTCAGGCCTGTGTTGGTGTGTCTGGTCAGGCTTCTCCAGTCGTCTATGCCACCGATCACCATGTAGGCCAGCGTGATGCATGCAAGGGCAAACAGTTGCTGCCCACTGGTTTGGTTCTCCATGATCAGGCTGCCGATGATCACGCCGACAGGAACGATCAGCAGGCCGCCCATGGTGGGTGTGCCGGTTTTGCTGTGATGGCTTTGGGGCCCTTCTTCGCGGATCACCTGACCCATTTTCAGGGCCTGAAGGCGAGGAATGCCGAAGTAGGTGATCAGAGTCGAAACAAGTGTTGAAATCAGCAGAGGGATGCTGAGCAGGCTGTTCGGGATCCAGCGATCTGAGGCAAAGCTTGCCCCCACAACCACAGTCGCCAGCAAAGCTGCTGAAACACTGCCCTGTTCCCACCAGGGTCGTTGCGGTGTTGGTGTGTCCCTGGACGCAGAGGTGCTCACCACAGGGGCATTTTGTCTGATCGTTGAGACCTTAATGGAGTGGTTGTTTGCTTGCGATCAACCCACTGGCTGATGGCAGCTCAGCCTCAGCAGTGAAAGTTCACGCAGCCAACTTGATTGCGCGCAAGTTCATCGTGCTCACGCTCACTGCTCCCAGTTTTCCTCACTCTGTTCGTCTGCAGCGTTGTAATCCTCTTTTTCACCCATCAGAGCTGAGAGTTCCTCCTCTTCAACGGTGCTCACCTCGGGGGAGGCTGATTCTTCATCCGCAACCAATCGCCCACTGGCCTCCAACCAACTCAGCAGGTCAGGTTCCTCACGCAGGGGCAGCACCGGTGCCGGGTCATTGCGTCCGTAACGCGTGAGTGCCGGGTTGATAGTGTCCAACTTATCGAGTGCACTCATTCGTGGCGGCAATAAACCCAATCAACAAGCATAGTTGATTGAGTGTGGTTTTAAAGGTTTCATCTTGGCCAGCAAGCTGGTATTGATGACATTGACCTGGTTTCTGGCGCTGCTGGTCAGTTACGGGTTGCGTGTCTGGGGTCATCAGCATCCAGAGCCATTCCTGATCCGCGGTTCCGTGGTTGCTGTGTTGTTGTTGGCTCCTGTGATTGGCCTGGGTGCCTGGGTGTTGCTGGTGGGATTCGCTCCGGTTGAGCAGACTCCCGACAGTGAAGCAAGCAAGGATCTTTAATCAACATTTATCAGCCGTTAATGCTGCTGGTTTTGATTTTCAAGTCAGTTTGATGTTCACCCCAGCTTGATGTTCAGATCGATTTGATCTTCAGGCCAAGGATTGCATCAGACTTGAACCTTTCAGGGCCATGGCACCAGTTTCTAGAATCGGTTGCAGGCGCAGTGCAAGGAAAAGGCCTGCACCAATCAGCATGAGGTCATGAACCACTCCAGGTAAAGGGATCGCTAGGGATTGTGTTCTTGTTTGCCAGATGTGCAGTGGTAATTGAACGGATTTGCTCAGGGGGCCGACCAGCAGCAGCAAGCAGAGTAAAATGGCTGCTTTGTTTGAGACTTCATCAGCTTGAATGACAGTTGAGAGTGTGCTGGAAATGCTTACAAACTCCAGATTGCCTGTGACTCTCAGCAGGTCAATTGTGCCTAGAAACAGGCCCAGATCGCCAAGGCGATCCACCAGTGATCCATGTCCGCCAAGATTTTCTTCTTGCCTGGAGTGGTACCAGATGCTGATCAGTTGCTGGGAGCAGATTCCAAGCAGAATCCAGAACAGAAAAAGTTCCGCCAGATTGGGGCTCATCACCAGTCCCAGTAGTGCGCCGCTGAAAAACCCTAAGTAGGTGAAACAGCGCACATAGCCTTTTTTCCCAGTCATCTCTCGATGGCTCAGCAACATCAGCAGCAAGGCCGAGATCGAGACCAGGAGCAACATCACCGATCCAGGTGGATCGATGCGGTAACCCAGCTGAAGATTGATCTGATCGATGCTGAACAGCTTCTCCGGACTAACACCATTGGCTAGATCCGCTGACATCAGCGCAAAACTCAGGGCGCCAGCAGCACCGATGCAGCTCATGCTCAGAACAGCAACCGGTTTGCTCAACCGGTTCATTGTCAGATTGAAGGTCGTGAGCAGCAGTCCGATAACGGCAGCCCCTGCCAGTGGCAGCAACGGGATCAACCAGGCGATTTCTGCAGCTGCTGGCATCAGCCTGCCTCGCTGCGGATAGGGCCATTGATGCCGTTGTTCAGACCCCGCAGGCCGCCCACAAGGGCTATTGCGCTGATCACTATGAATTCACCTATGAATTCACTGAGGAGCAGGTCGATTGGCATCGGCATCGCAAGCACTGTTCAGTTCGTAGCAGCGCTGACTGGTGTGGTGAAAAAAAATGTGGTTCTTCTTTCAAGAGAGTTTGTGGCATGGGCCTAGGAACACTTGTCCATAGAGGCCTTGGGCATGGCCTGCAAGAATCTGAACCCTGTCACCAACTGACCGGCTGATCATCGACCACTGCTGCGGCTGGTGTGCTGGCAGATCCTCACGGTCTGTTCACGCATCTGCAGTTCACTCTCCTCAGAGCGCGGTCGTCATCCCTGTCAGGGACAGATATCAATCTTTTGATCGGGAGATCGTCTGATGGGTCGTGCCAAGAAGGTTGTTCTCGCTTATTCCGGCGGCGTTGATACGAGTGTCTGCATCCCCTACCTCAAGCAGGAGTGGGGAGTTGAGGAGGTGATCACCTTTGCCGCTGATCTTGGCCAGGGAGATGAGCTTGAGCCGATTCGGCTCAAGGCTCTCGATGCGGGGGCCAGTCAGTCCATTGTCGGTGATCTGATTGAGCCCTTCATCGAGGACTTTGCCTTCCCCGCGATTCGCGCCAATGCCCTTTACGAAGGCCGCTATCCCCTGTCAACAGCCCTTGCAAGGCCTTTGATTGCGCGCCGGCTTGTGGAGGTGGCCAAGGAGGTGGGAGCCGATGCCGTGGCCCATGGATGTACGGGCAAGGGGAATGATCAGGTGCGTTTTGATGTGGCCATTGCATCCCTTCAACCGGATCTTCAGGTGCTGGCGCCTGCAAGGGAATGGGGGATGAGCCGGGAGGAGACAATCGCCTATGGGGAGCGTTGCGGGATTCCTGCTCCGGTCAGCAAGAAATCCCCTTATTCGATTGACCTGAATCTTCTCGGTCGCAGTATCGAGGCAGGACCCTTGGAGGATCCGATGGTGGCACCGCCGGAGGAGGTGTTTGCAATGGTTGCCTCTGTGGATGCCGCACCGGATCAGGCCCAGGAGGTGGAGATCAGTTTTGAAGCTGGAAATCCTGTTGCCATTGATGGTGTGCGCCTCAGCCCGGTGGAGTTGATACGTGAAGCCAATCGCCTCGCTGGTCTGCATGGCTTCGGACGACTCGACATCATCGAGAACCGTGTGGTGGGCATCAAGAGTCGGGAGATCTATGAGACTCCTGGCCTGTTGCTGCTGATTCGTGCCCATCAGGAACTCGAGAGCCTGACGCTGGCTGCAGATGTGCTGCGCTGCAAACGCCCTTTGGAAATGCAATGGGCTGATCTGGTGTATGAAGGCCTCTGGTTTGGTCCTCTCAAGGATGCTCTTGATGGCTTCATGGACCGCACCCAGAGCCATGTCAATGGCGTGGTGCGGATCAGGCTTCACAAGGGCAATGGAATTGTGATCGGCCGTAGCTCAAGCTCAAGCAGCCTTTATATGCCCGAGATGGCCACCTATGGCAGTGATGATCAGTTTGATCACAAGGCTGCTGAAGGTTTCATTTACGTCTGGGGTCTCCCCAGCCGTGTCTGGGCGGCGAAAAGGCGCAGCTGAATTGAGCCTTCTGTCAGGCGGCTCGTCGGTCTGTTTTGTCTTCTGATCTGCTGTTCTCGGAGTTGATCTGATCAGGGCTGTTCTGGTCAGGGCTGTTGTGATCAAAAGGCCTTCGCCTGCGGAAGAAGCTGGGCAGGCCTGGAACGTTTCTGCCTCTCAACAGGATCGGATTGCTGGCTGTTCTGGGAGTGCTGGCTTCAGCAAGCACGCGATAGCGCTCGAGCAATGGTTCCAGCCGTTGTTGAAATTTCCGTTCGAACAGATCTGGCAACTCGGCCATCAGCGCTTCATATTCGCTTAACTGATCTTCGAGTTCCCGAATGCGTTCTCTGAGCCAGCGCATCTCCTCGCTCTGGTTTGATCCGAGAGCAGCGATCGGTCGCTTCAGGGCTTGCTGATCCTGTTCCCTGGCGAGGGAATGAATTTCGATCAATTCTCTGGGCAGAGGATCGGCCGCACCGTGGGCAGGATCTTGATCGTCTGCTGAGAGAGGCATGGCCGGACGCTACCGCCCGGCGGATCCATCGACAAGCTGACGTTCAGGCTTCTGCGGTTGCTTTTTCCGGCTGTTCTGCAGGGGGTTGCTCACTGTTGGGTGAGACTCTGGGAGC
>DASCPR010000223.1:0-9617 GCA_036012625.1 Prochlorococcaceae cyanobacterium Fu_MAG_50 | reverse complement strand
ATGTTTCCAGAGGCATCAGCCATCCAGGCGTTGCACGCTGAAGTGGGCTGTCGGTGAGAGCATTGGCGAACGGCTGGGTGGCACCCATCAACCGACGTTACGGCGGCTGCCTGCTAAATCCAATGCATCGCTTTCGCCTTGATGATGAAGGCCCAACTGCCATTGAGCGCAGCCCCAATCCACTTCGGCACCGATGGCTGGCGCGGAATCCTGGGGGTGGATATCACCGTTGAACGCCTGTTGCGCGTGGCTACAGCCGCTGCACAGGAACTGGCATTCCGTGCCCCGGCAGGCCTGAACAGCCGCACCGTGGTGATCGGCTATGACCGCCGTTTCCTGGCACCGGAACTGGCAACAGCCATTGCTGCTGCCGTGCGGGGCTGCGAGCTCGAGCCCCTGCTGACGGAGACTCCCGTACCGACACCGGCCTGCAGCTGGGCCGTTGTGCAACGGGCAGCCCTTGGCGCACTGGTGATCACTGCCAGTCACAACCCACCGGAATGGTTGGGCCTGAAGATCAAAGGACCCTTCGGCGGCTCGGTTGAAGGAGATTTCACTGCCGCCGTTGAACAACGGCTGGCAGCTGGTGGGATCACCGTGCCGATCGATGCAGGCACAGAGCGCTTTGATTGCCGCCGGGAACACCTGGATGGGCTCAGAAGCAAGCTTGATCTTGGGGCGCTCAGAGATGGTCTGCAGACCATGGGCCTGAAGGTGATCGTTGATCCCATGCATGGATCCGCAGCCGGCTGCATCAGCGAACTGCTTGGCGAGGGCAGCGACGACTCGGGCGAGCATGCCAAGGTCATCGAGGAAATTCGCAGTGAACGGGATCCCCTCTTCGGCGGCCATCCGCCCGAACCTCTGGCTCCCTATCTGCAAGAGCTGATCGCAGCCGTGGGGGCTTGCAGTGATGCTGGCCAAGCCGCTGTAGGACTGGTGTTTGATGGAGACGGCGACCGGATCGCCGCCGTGGATGAAAACGGTTGTTTCTGCAGTACGCAGCTGCTGATGCCCCTGCTGATCGATCACCTCGCCCGAGCCAGGCAACTGCCAGGCAAGGTTGTGAAAACCGTGAGCGGCTCTGATCTGATGCGTCTGGTGGCTGAGGATCTTGGCCGGGAGGTGCTGGAACTGCCAGTTGGTTTCAAATACATCGCCGCTGAAATGCTGAGTGACGAAGTGCTGGTGGGAGGAGAGGAATCAGGCGGTGTTGGCTTCGGCATGCACCTGCCTGAACGTGATGCCCTGTTTGCAGCCCTGCTGGTGTTGGAAGCACTGGTGGAGAGTGGCCAACCCCTGGGCGAACGCATCAAGCAGCTACAACAGCGATGCGGCACCAGCAGCCATTACGACCGGGTTGATCTGCATCTGGCAGACATGGACTCCAGGCACCGGCTCGAAGCCCTGCTGAGGGAAACCCCACCCAGCACCGTGGCCAATCAACCGGTTCAGGAGGTGATCCGCACCGATGGCGTGAAGCTGAGGCTTGGTCCAAGCCATTGGTTGATGCTGCGCTTTTCCGGCACCGAACCCCTGCTGAGGATCTACTGCGAAGCCCCGAGCACAGCCGAGATGAAAGCAGCTCTGGAATGGGCAGAACAGCTGGCAGAAAGCACATGAACAACCAGCCACGCCCAGGACAGGTGTTGGTAATCGCCAGTGGCAACCCTGGCAAAGTCCGCGAATTCACCAACCTGCTCGCCGATCTAAGGCTTGAAATCCAGGCCCAGCCCAAGGGCTTGAACGTGGAGGAAACAGGCAGCAGCTTTGCTGAGAACGCCCGCATCAAAGCAGCCGTGGTGGCCTCAGCCACTGGCCAGTGGGCCCTGGCCGATGACTCAGGCCTGAGTGTGGTGGCCCTGAATGGCGCTCCAGGGGTGCACTCGGCTCGCTATGCCGAAAACGACACGGCCCGGATCGCGAGGCTGCTCCACGAACTCGACGCTGCCGACACTGCCGATCGACGTGCCCAGTTCACGGCTGCCCTGGCTGTGGCCGACCCCAATGGCAGGATCCGGATCGAAGTTGAGGGGAGCTGCCCCGGAATGATTCTGGACAAGCCAAGGGGAGAGGGGGGCTTTGGCTACGACCCGATCTTCTACCTGCCGGAGCTTGATCAAACCTTTGCCGAGATGGACAAGAGCATCAAAAATCGCCTCGGTCATCGCGGCCGGGCCTTCCAGGCTCTCGAGCCCCAGCTCAACGCATTATTCGCTGGCCTCACTGAATAGGCAGTGAGGCAGCCGGGCTCCAGTTGATGCCAGCAGCGCAACCAACAGCCTGGCGAGTGCGAGCCAGATCGTTCGAGCCGGTTCCAACCGGGTCGAACAGTTGCATCGGTCAACCTGATGGCCCTCAACGGTCTCATCTGTCAGGACAGGCAATAGTCCAGTGACAGGTCGAGACGCTGCTCTGGCTTCGGCGCCTCACCAGGATCAAATCGCCCCGGGGCGGCAGCGGCATAACGCTGTGATCGAATCTGGCCACCACTGCGTTGATCAATGCGCAGCAATCGCACCCGTCTGAGTCCGAGAGCCTCGACAGCATTGTCAGCCTGGTGGCTGCCCTTCGCCAAGGCCCGCCGCAACAAGTCGGCTTCGAGCTTCTGTTCACTCGCCACCGCAGCCAGGGAGGTCATCCCCTGCAGCTGCACCCCAGGCAGCCGACCTGCGGTTTGAATCAAAGCGTCGTAATTGGAGGGTGACACTTCCCCAAGCACCCTGGTGACGGCACGCTGCAAAAGCGGCTGATCATCGGAACCACCGATGGCATAGGTGCGCGGAGCCGCGATCGTCAGATCACCAATGCTGAGTGGGCGCAGTTGATCGCGAACGTTGATCAGCTGTTGATTGAGTGCCTGCAACGCTGCCGCTGTGCTCTCAGCCTCGGCTTGCAGCTGCAGGGAGTAACGGAAGCGCTGCGGATGGGTCGTTCCCCGCTCGCTGACGTTCAACTGCAGCAAGGTTCCATCACAGCTGGCTTCTTGCCCATGAGCGCCCGCAGAACCTGCACTCAGCATGGCCATGGAGCCCATCAGCCAAGCCAAGGCCAGGGGGGTAGCCCAACGACGGTTCACAACTGCAGCCATCAGCTTTGGCGATCACTGGCTTGGGTCTACCAGGCTGAACTTGATCCGGCTGACTTCAGCCAGCAGCTGTCAGCCAGCATTTCTCAGCCAGCAGCCATCCAACTGCCATGCAATCCATGGGGGATGGCAAGAGGCAGCTCCAGCACAGCCTGCTCGCTGAGATCATCGGCATTCAAAATCACCAGGTCCGAAGCGCGTCGTGCGCCGTTCCAGACCACAACCAGCACCCAGCCATCATCTTCAGCATCCCCACCAGGACGAGGCACCATCATTGGTTCACTGACGAACCCACGCGGTGCAGCGCTCCACTGGCAACAGTCCCCATGGATCAGATCCAGTTTTTTGATGGCCTGAAGGGGAGCATTGCCGGTCTTGCGCTCCGTCACGGCCATCCATGCATAACGCGCCGGAAGCCCTTCATGGCGGGGATTGACCATCGCAAATTCACAACAACGATCGCTTAAACGCGACGTCTCGATACTGTTTTGAATGAGATTGATCCGGCAACGTTCCAGCAACCCCTCTGGGATCAAGCCGAAGTCAATGGAGCGAAAGTCCTGATCAGGATCAACGGATGGGTAATCCGCGTAATTAATGCTCTCCACAATGATCTCCTCCCCCTCTTCCCAGGCATTGAGGTGGTGAAAGACAAAGCCATCAGGCCCATCAAAGATGCGGGGTGACTGGCCGGCAAAAGCACCGCAATCCCTAGGGATCAGCCAGAACTTCGCCTGTCCGCCAGGTTTCGAGCTCAGGCACTGAGCTGCACCCTTCTGACCGAGCACAAAGGGCAACGGGTTGAAGTTGATGGCGTTCTGCAAAAACACCGCCCAATTGGGGGTGATTACAAAATCATGCAGAAAGGCAAAGCCACTGAAGCTGTCGCTGCGCTCGCTGATGAGCGCACCGGCCTCCAGCCCCTGCCTGTCCTCAGTGGCCGCAGTGGCCTCCGTGGCGAACTCCATCAACCGGATCGTGCTTCTTGGTCCGGTCTTGACGCCAAAGGTCACCATCCGTGGGCTGCCGTGATGGCCGGGATCAAAGCGGGGGTGCGCACTAAAGGGTTCGCCGGGCTTCAGCACCCCGCCGAGATCGCTGAGCCCATGGGTTTCAAGGCTGTGCGGATCAAGGCCATGGGGACCGGCGGCCTCCCAGAGGGCAAGCAACTGATCCCCAAGCCTCACCACATGGGTATTGGCGATGTTCTTGAAACGCAGATCAAAGGCATTAGCCCTGGGCCCACCGGGTTTCTGAGTCCCGAACACACCCCGATATAGAACGCGACCAGCTTTTTGCTCCGCCTGCCAGCCCTCAGTGCGCACAAAACGGTTGGACAGGGAGGCGCCATCAGCCCCGAGACAGAGCGCCACGATCATGCCGTCGCCATCAAAAGGGTGATGAACCCATTGACCATCACGCTCGAGACAGCCCGGACCATTTCTGTAGAGGGTGCCGCACAGTTCAGCCGGGATGGCCCCTTTCACCACTGGGACCGGCGCGGAATCGAGTTCCTGTTCAACATTGCAGAAGGCACTTGCCCAGTCATCCCGGTCAAACTGCCCGGCTGGTTCCGCTGAGGCCTGAGGAGCTGCAGACACACCATTGGCTGCGAGGGTCACAGGATCAAGATGACGAACACCACCATTGTCGCGTAAAGGAATATGAAGCTGTGGACAGACTGTCTTGCTTTGGGAAGGCCGTCTCAGAGCTGAGAGCCGGCCTGTTCAAGCACCCCTTTGCTGCTGGGCACGTCCCCGGCACGGCGTGGATCCATCTCCGTGGCCATCCGCAAGGCCCTGGCGAAGGCCTTGAAACAGGCTTCGACAATGTGATGGGAATTGCTGCCATCCAGCTGACGGATATGCAGGGTCATGCCGCTGTTGTTGACGACAGCGACAAAAAACTCCTTCACCAGTTCGGTGTCGTATCTGCCGATGCGCTGGGTTGGAATCTGCAGTCCATAGCTGAGGTGAGGGCGACCGGAACAATCGAGAACCACCTGAACCAAGGCTTCATCCAGGGGTGCCGTGAAATGTCCGAAGCGGACGATGCCACGCCGGTTACCAAGGGCCAGGGCCAGGGCCTGGCCAACGGCAATGCCCACATCCTCATTGGTGTGATGGTCATCGATGTGGGTATCACCCTTGGCGGTGATGTTTAGATCCAGGAGGCCATGGCTTGAGAGCTGGTGGAGCATGTGATCCAGGAAAGGAACTCCCGTGTGCAGATCGCAGGCCCCGGTTCCATCCAGGCCGAGGTGAACACGAACATCGGTCTCACCGGTGACCCGATGAATGTCGCCCACACGGGGATCGGTTAAAGGCAGCTCGGTCATGGTGCCCACCCGAATGACGTCATCAGTCTCAGCCGAATCACATTCCATTGATGCAATAACCGGCATCCACGTAAATGGTCTGGCCGGAAATTCCACTGGCAAGTTCGCTGAGCAGGAAGGCAGCCGTGTTGCCAACTTCAATCTGAGTGACCGTTCGCCGCAGAGGCGCTTTTTCCTCAACGTTATGAATCATGTCGAGGATTCCTCCAATGGCTGAACTGGCCAGAGTTCTGATCGGGCCGGCACTGATCGCATTCACACGAACCTGATTGGCGGCGCCAAGCTCCTCGGAGAGATAACGGACGGATGCCTCAAGGGCCGCCTTGGCCACACCCATGACGTTGTAGTTGGGGATAGCTCGCTCTGCGCCGAGATAGGTGAGGGTCACCACCCCAGCCCCGGCGGTGAACAGTGGCTTGGCGTGGCGACAGAGAGGCGCCAGGGAATAGGCGCTGATCTCAAGGGCGCGAGCAAAGCCTTCTGACGAGGTGGCGCTGTAGTCGCCCACCAGTTCCTCCTTGCCGGCAAAGGCGAGGCAGTGAACCAGCCCATCCAGCTGGCCCCACTGCTCGGCAATAGCTGCGAAAACCGACTCAATCTGAGCCCCATCCTGAACATTCAGGGGCAGAAAAAGACTGGGTTCAAGGGGAGCGGTGAGTTCGCGCACCTTGGCCTCGAAACGACCCTTTTCATCAGGCAGGTAAGTGATCCCAAGTTCTGCACCTGCAGCCCTGAGCTGCTGAGCGATGCCCCAGGCAATCGAGCGATTGTTGGCAATCCCGGTAACGAGGATCTTCTTGCCGCTGAGATCGAGAAGCATTGGACCAGCCTGACTGACATCACGGCGCGATTCTCTCCCATTCAGGGCACGCAGCCCCAGGCATCGGTTGCAACCGACAGGATTTGCTCGTCAACAACAGCTAGGAAGGCTCCTTGCCGTTCAGCAGAACTTGCTGACGCTCAAGTTCCTCAACGGGGTTGGTGAGCAGGTCTTCCTCCTCAAAAGCCGGCAGCTGAACAGGAACCACCTCTTGCAGGGAGCGAGGTGGTTCCTGCCAGCGCCAGGTCGCCGTGGGGGCACGCCCTTTGCACAGTGCTTGCAGCTCCCGCCTCAGGGCAGCACGCACATCAGGACGCTTGATCGCTGCAAAGAACTCCTGCCGAGAAGCAAGCCCTGAACTGAAGGGCGCCGTGCCATTGCCGTTGAACAACCGGGCCGGGTCAGGCAGCCAACGGGGGGAACAGACCGATGGATCACGGGTATCCGTTTCCAGAAAAATATGCAATCCATAGCCGTCAGGCTGGTTGACGACGGCAAGCCCATCGTGGGGTTGGCTGCGCTGCAGAGGAAACACAGCCCAGCTGATCTCGGATCCAGGCGCCAGGCATCCACTCAGAACAGAACTCACCCAGACCAGCGGCACAAGCCTGAGCAGCTGCTGGCATGGAGTCTTCGCTTTGATCAAAGAACACCACCTGAGCAGAGCAGGCATCCTGAATCAGGATTGGCGTCTGCAATCGCTCCCAGATGGCCAGAACCTCCTCAACCATGCTGTCCCTCGGCAGTGCCTTGCCGGCCTTTGATCTGCCTGTTGTGCCAGGCACTGGGCCAACGAGACTCAAGGACAAGGAACTTGACAACCGACCGGTGCTGTTGATGGTGCTCTGCGCCCACTGCCCGTTTGTGATCCATGTGGAAGACGGACTGAGCCAATTGGATCAGGACTACAGCAGCCGCGTGCAGTTCCTGGCGATGTCCAGCAACAGCCTGATCACCCATCCCCAGGATGGCCCCGATCAACTGGCTGAGCAGGCCCGAAAGCAGAACTGGTCATTCCCCTATCTGCTTGATCAGGAGCAAACCCTGGCCAAAGATCTCAAGGCAGCCTGCACCCCTGATTTCTTTCTGTTCAGTCCAGGCAATGGCGGCAAGCAGGAGTTGCGTTACAGAGGCCAACTCGATGGCAGCCGCCCAGGCAACGAGCTGCCTGTCAGCTGCTGTGATCTGCGTGCAGCCCTCGATGCCGTTCTCGATGGCGGCGCTGTGAATCCCGAGCAACGTCCATCCCTCGGCTGCAACATCAAATGGCATCCGGGCTCAGAACCGGACTGGTTCGGCTGAGTAAGGCTGAGGGAGACTGAGGGGCCTGGGGTTCAGACCCTGCCAGGCCAGGCCAGCATCAACGCGGCTTAATGTTCCGCTCATGCATGTGCCCCCGTTCAGCCTGTCTCAACAGATCGCCGAGCTGGGGGCCGACCTTGATACGGCCGTGCTGAAGGTGCTGCGCAGCGGCCAATACATCGGTGGCGCTGAGATTCAGGCTTTCGAGCAAGCCTTTGCCGCCAGTGTTGCCGTGCCCTATGCCATGGGCAGCAACAGCGGCACAGATGCCCTGATCCTGGCCCTCAGAGCCCTGGGGATAGGCCCCGGTGATGAAGTGATCACAAGCTCCTTCAGCTTTTTCGCCACCGCAGAAGCCATCAGTGCCGTAGGTGCCAAACCGGTGTTTGTGGATGTGGAGCCAACCACCTACCTGATCAATCTGGAGCTGGTCGAAGCCGCGATCACGCCAGCCACTAGAGCCCTGCTGCCTGTCCACCTCTTTGGCCGCCCCGTGGACATGGAGCAGTTGATGCTGCTGGCCCAGAGACATGGGCTCAAGGTTGTTGAAGATTGTGCCCAGGCCAGCGGAGCAAGCTTCAAAGGACGTCCCCTGGGGAGCTGGGGAGATGCAGGCTGCTTCAGTTTCTTCCCCACCAAAAACCTCGGTGCAGCTGGAGATGCTGGTGCTGTCACCAGCCACAACGCCGAGCTGATCCAGTCGATGCGCGAACTGGCAGTGCATGGAATGCCGATTCGCTATGTGCATACCCAACTGGGTTACAACAGCCGACTCGATGCAGTTCAGGCAGCGGTGCTCAACGTGAAGCTGCCCAGGCTCCCAGGCTGGGTGCAGCAGCGGCAGGAGATCGCCTGCCGATATAAACAACTGCTAAACAACATTGAAGGACTGATCCTTCCTGACCAAGGCCATCCAGAGGCCATGGACCACGGCTGGAATCAATTTGTGGTGCGTGTTCGCAAAGGGATCTCAGAGGAGCCATCGCGTCGGGACTGGCTCAAGCAGGAGCTTCAGAACAATGGCGTCAGCACAATCATCTATTACCCGATCCCGATTCATCTGCAGCCGGCCTATAGCGATCTTGGCTATGGGCCTGGCAGCTTGCCGGTCACAGAACAACTCTGTGATGAAGTGCTCAGCCTGCCGATCTTCCCGGAGTTGAGCCTTGAGCAGCAACAACAGGTGGTGGATAGGGTGCTGCAATTGATGGGTGAAACAAGCAAGCTCGAGGTTGAGGATCGGGTGACTGCCTAGACGGTTTTTGCCTGAGCCTTTTGCGACAACAAAAAGAGCAAAGGATTCGCAGATCCAAGCCATGGATCAACCAGACTTGCTTAGCAGCTCGTTGAAAACAATGATGACTAAATTGGCCGTGATCTCGATTCCAACCGAAGCCAAGATGGCCTGCTGATGGGATGCAATCTCAGATGATTGAAAGCCATGATCCCATCGAGAAATTGGCCTCTGACTGCAGGCTCACAGACAGGCAAGCAGCCTCAAAGGCAATCGAGAAATTACATGGCTGGCTGATCGATTCAGCCTTGCCCTTCTGGTGCCGCCATGGTGTGGACTGGAGAAATGGTGGCTTCCATGAATCCCTGAATGCTGATGGTGAGCCCATCGAAAGCCCGCGTCGAACCCGCTGCATTGCCAGGCAGATCTACGCTTTCTCCGTCGGCAAAGAACTGGGTTGGCAAGGTGATTCTGCAGCCTTGGTGAGCCATGGGCTTGAATTTCTGCAAAGGCATTTAGTCAATCACGATGGCAACGTCGCCATGGGAGTGGAGCTTCCAGAAGCGACATTGAACAATCACCATGATCCCTATGACTATGCCTGCGTTCTGTTTGCATTGGCCCAGGTCAACCGACAATCTCCCCAGGCAAACCAGCACGCTGACGAGCTGGCCGCTCGCATCCGCAACAGACTGTTCAAAGACTGGCGCCACCAGGACGCTGGCTTCCGGGAAGATCCCCATGAACGTCACTACTTAAGGGCAAACCCCCACATGCATTTGCTCGAGGCTTTTTTAGCCTGGGAAGAGCTCGCCAAAGAGCAAGACAGATCATG
>DASCPR010000222.1:0-6027 GCA_036012625.1 Prochlorococcaceae cyanobacterium Fu_MAG_50 | reverse complement strand
TGCTCGATTCGTTGATTGACGGCTGCATTCAGTTCCAGCTCCGGCACCGTATGGGTGGGGCCATCGCCATGGCTGGTGTGTTCCGGCCTGTTGTCGATGGATGCAATGGCAGCTTCCACCTCCTTTCTGATCGAGGCGGTCTGTTGTTGCCACCAGGGATGATCGAGGCGATTCAGTGACCCCAGGGCTTCCCACCAGCTCTCCTGTTTCACGAGCCTCTGCAAGCGTTGGTGTTCGAGTCGATTGCGTTCCCAGGACTCCCTCCATTGATCGCTGAGCTTGCCACCGGCAGTTGCATCCTTGGCGTCCAGGGGCTCGAGCAGTCTGATCGCTGCATCGATTTCTCCTGTCTTGAAGGCCGACATGGCCTTGCTGAGAAGCTCGTTGCGCCAGCGCAGCAGTTGGCGTTGATCCTGTTGCTGCAGAAGATCCTGTTCGCTACTGGAATTGATAAGGTCCTCCTGCAGGGCCAAGGCCGCTGCTGGGTCGCCGTTCTGCCAGTGGCGTAGAGCCATGGCTCTGCGGCAGAGAGCCAGTTCTCTTGGGGGTTCAGGATTCAGCCATTGCAGGGCAGTCAGCTGCTCGCTGTAGTGCATGCATGCGAGCAGATCCCCAGCGCGAAAAGCCTGTCGCAGCCGTTCGGGAAGTTGACGTTTCCACAAGTGCCCGCCAGCGATGACGGTGGCGACCAGGGCCAGGACGATCAGGGCCCAGAAGCGCAGTTGTTGATGGCTTCTGCCTGCCAAAACCAGGAGTTCCTGAAGAAGTCATTCCTGTTTTATGGACTGTGGCAGCTGCGCTCAGGCTGGTGTGGACGGACTGTTCACCGCACCGGCCCCAGGGCCTGTCGATTCACAGGCAGGCCAGTGCGGAGATCTTTGCCCTCCAGCTGCAGGAGGGCATCCTGATCAATACTGAACTTGAGCCGCAGGCAGTCTTCACCGGGTTGACCGGCTGGCTCCAGAGGTAGGAATGGCGATACTCCTGACCAGGGGGTGACCCGTGCCTCAGCTTCTGATTTGAGACGCAACGTCGGCAGGCCATTGACGTAGATCACCTCATGTCCCCCTTGTGGTTCCGGTTCTCCCAGGACCAGTTCCAGCTTCTCTTGATCGGTTCTGCTTGCGGCAAGCACCACCTCCAGAGGGCTGCTGGTGGGCCATGGTTGTCCGGCCAGGAAGATCGGATGCCAGATGTGCTGTTCGCTGCGTTGATCCCAGAAGCGCAGTGAAACCCCTCGGTGAAGCACGTCCCGCACGCTCACACCGGGAGTCAGTCGCAGTGCTCCCACGGCCACCGCTTCCACAGGTGGCGGTGTCAGAAGGGGTGCCGGCTTGGTCTGTTCCTCCAGCCATTGGCGGAACAGGGGAATCCTGGCGCCTCCACCCACGGCAACCACTCCATGGAGGTCTGCAAGGGTTGTGTCCTGGCGGCGCCCCCCGGCGAGGGTCTGCTTCAGCAGGTTGGCGAGAATCTCCAGGAACCCCTGGCTGATCAGAAGTTCTTCCAGCTGCCTGCGACTGAGCTTCAGGCATTGCTCATCACCCCTATCCGCGCCGGGAGCGATCTCCTGGAGAACGGTGTCGACATGTTGATCCTCCATGCTCAGTCGACATTTCAAGCGTTCAGCGGCATCCAGCAAAAGTTCCGAAATGGGGGCATGGGGAAGCAGATGATTGACGATCCAGCGATCGAGGTCTCGGCCTCCTAATCCCAGCCCTGCTTTGCTGAGTACCTTGGCGCAGCGCAGGGTCTGACCTGTGGTCTCCTGCAGATCCTGGCCACCACAGCGCAGCAACTGAGCGATGGGAGCGGTGCGCCCTTCGCCGCCTTCCAGGGCCACAAGCGACAAGTCAATGGTGCTGCCCCCGAGGTCCACAACCAGCAACTTCGATCCCGGCGGCAGTCCAGCTCCCATCGCTGCAGCTGTGGGTTCATCCACCAGGGCGATCTCCTCGACCGGCAATGGGCTGCAGGCCTGCACAAGCCAGGCGCGGTAGGCCCTGTAGCTATCCACCGGTGCGCTGAGGACCAGTCGACGGATCGCAAGGGTTGAGGGCAGGTGGCTCCAGATCTGATGCAGGAGCAGCTCCCCTGCTGCTGCCGGGGAGAGGTGTCCGCGGTTGTTGATGACGACGGGGTTGCTGGCGATATCGCCAGGAGCTCCGATCAAGCGTTTGAAATCCCTTGTCAACCCTTCATGGTTGAGGCCTGTCAGCCCCGCATCGCTCACCTGTCTGCCGATCAGCGGATGGCGATCATCAGCGTTCTGGCACCAGATCAGGCTGGGGATCTCTCCCGGGCAGCGACTGATCGGGGGAAGATCCAGAAGCTGTGGAGTCGAATCACGCTCAGCCTGGAACGCCACAACTGTGGTGGTGCTGCCCAGGTCAATGGCGAGCGTGCCAACCGCTGCGGAAACATGAAGCTTTTCTTCGCCCTCAGGGTCCCAGTCCACGGCTATGGGCAATTTGAAGGAAGGACGAGGCTAAGGGTGCCGAGGATGGACCGGTTACAACATTTGGTGTTCTCCTTCTACAGAGAGGATCAGCACATCAGTGCGGAGTTGGCGCCGTTGCGTCATTGTCGGATCTCCAGGAGCTGGGGACGCATTCGTGTTGAGTGTGTCGATGGTGACCATCTCGAGGAGGTGAGTGCGCTTCTGAGTCATCTGAGGCGACCTCTCGCCGCCCTTGGGCTTGGACGTCAGATCGTTTTAAGGGTGCCTGGCTCTCTGCAACGGAGCTACCCCATGCACGTTCCCTTTCATAGTGACCTGCTTGCCTGAACAGGATCT
Source organism: Prochlorococcaceae cyanobacterium Fu_MAG_50 (assembly GCA_036012625.1). Taxonomy (GTDB): domain Bacteria; phylum Cyanobacteriota; class Cyanobacteriia; order PCC-6307; family Cyanobiaceae; genus DASCPR01. The sequence continues at coordinate 3,230 of DASCPR010000222.1, read as the reverse complement.
GCTGCAAGAGCAGCCTTTTAACAAGACAGCTTGGTTGCCAGAACGGTCTATTGCCAAGCAAAGCCTTGTGCCGCCTCTAAAGTTCTAAAGTTGACTTACTTCAGGACAGATCTCAGTGATCACAGCAGGCGTGGATTCCCAGGACCTGGCCAAACGTGCAGAAAGCCTGATTCGTCAATCGAGCAATCGCTATCTGACAACGGTTCGAATTGCCTTTCGTGCCAAGCAGCGTCGCTTTGATGATTTTGATGGATTGCTTGAGGAATCCAGTGTCAAGCCTGTGCAGCGAGCCATTGTCGAACTGAGTGACGAACAGGATCAGCCTGATCTGCTCTCCTGCTGAATCGATGATTCAGCAGGAGGGTCCTGGATGGCGTTTGGCCAGGGATCCCACGCGAGGCTTCTTCCCGGTTCTGATCGGCGGAGAGTCATGGGCCATTGAGATCACGGAATCGGAGTGGCAGGGGCTGATGACCCTGCTCTGTGATCTCAACGATCAGCATCAACAGCTGATTGATCAGCTGCTGGATGAGGAATCCATCAGTGTTGAGATTGAGCGGCAGCCCTGGTGGGGATGCCTGGATGGGGACCGGCATGCCTGGAGCCTTCAGCTGGTGCTTGAAGGGGATCAACACAGGGGTCGAGGAGCCGAGGGGTCTTGGCCAGCTCCAGCGGCTCAGGCGATCACGGCAGCTCTGAGAACTGTCTGGGAATCCTTGCAGTGATCAGCCTCGCTGATCATTACTTCTCCAATGATCTCTCCCCGATCCCTGCGGTGGTAATTCACAGCTTTTCCACAGCGGGACCACTCAAATGGTTGCCCCCTCTCAAGTCTGTGGAAAACGTCTGTTGTGTGGGCCAGGCTCTTGACGAACCTGGCTTTGCACCTAATCGAGCGGTGTTGATCAGGTTCTTTCCTTCAGAGCCTTTGCCCCCCTTGTGTCTTATGCCGAGACAGCTTGGGACGGGCTGTTTTTGATCGGCTTGACGGTTGGCTTGAGATGTGGAGAACTAGTTGTCAGTCAGAGGAAATCAGATGCATCTGGGCAACCTTCAGTCCATGGTTGAAGCCACCGAAAGCAACTTGGCAAGCTGCCTTGAAAGCAGCTTGGAACTTGAAGGCTCAGACAAGGCCGAGCCCTGCCCCTCGGAAAGCGTTGTCAGCTTTCATGCCGAACTGCCTGCCGCCTTGCAGAGGGCCATGGCCGGCTTCATTGAGCGATACCCCAACTGGGATCAATACCGGCTGATTCAGGCTGCTCTGGCGGGGTTCCTGGTTCAGAACGGTGTTGAGTCCCGTGAGATCACACGTCTTTACGTCGGCAATATGTTTTCCCGCGAATCTCTGATCCAGGGGGTCTGACTGCTGCGGCAGCTTTCAGACGCCCCCTTCAGCAGCCCCCTGGGGGGGAGGGCTGCTGAATTTCATTCAGAGCCAAGGCACAGTGCCTTGGTAGAGAACCTTGGTAGAGAGCCCTGGTAGAGATCCCTGGTCAGTGGAGTCTCAGCAGAGGGGACCGAGTCGCTTCAGAAGATCTGTCGCTGATGTCTGTGGGATCGGCAGAATTGAAAGCCTGTTGCCGCGGCGGATCACCGGCATCTCTTCAACGCTGTAGAGCTCACGCAATTGATCCAGGCTGATCATTTCGCCGAAGGAACCAAGGTGTCTTAAGCGAACGCAATCCCAGCGGGGCTTGTCTTGGCAGGATCTTGGATCAAAGTATTTCGCCTTGGGATCGAACTGCGTTGGATCGACGATCCCTGTTTCAATCACTTCCATCATGCCAACAATGCCAGGGGGTTTGCAGTTCGAGTGATAGAAAAATGCCTGGTCTCCCACATTCATGGTGCGCATGAAATTGCGAGCCTGGTAGTTGCGGATCCCATCCCAGAGAGTGTCGCCTTCGGCCTTTAGATGTTCTATGCCGTAGACATCGGGCTCGCTTTTCATCAACCAGTAGTTGAGGCCAGTCATGGAATCCAATCCAGTGAAGGTTCGGGCATTGGAGAAATGGTCGCTCGATCTCGAATGACCCAGTACCTAATGATTGCCCAGCTCATCATTCCATTCATATTTGCGGCTCAGGCTGTTAACAAGGGCTCAATCAGGCGTCTGAAGTGCTCACCGCGGGCTTCAAAGTCTTTGTATTGATCGAAGCTTGCACAAGCTGGTGAGAGCAGCAAGCTCCGCGCAGCGTGCCTCTCTCCAGCCGCGATGGCCAGCGCAACCGTCTCTGAGAGTTCGTCTCGGCAGAACACTTCTCCAGCAAAGCCAGCGTCATCGATCAAGGTCTTGAGTTCAGGGGCTCCAGACCCGAACAGCGCCACAGCGCAGGCTTTCCTTTGCAGTTGCGTCAGCCAGTCCATTGCCTCCCCCTGTTTGGTCTGCCCTCCTGCCACAACAACGACTGGGCCCTCCACAGCTCTCAGACCCACCGCAGCAGCGTCGTAATTGGTGGCTTTGCTGTCGTTGTAAACGACCATTTGCCCTACCTTGCCGAGCCTTTCCAGCCGATGGGGCACACCAGGGAAGCTGCGCAGGGCTTGTTCAATCGCCCTGGCGCTCACTCCAGCCTCCCTGGCGGCAGCCGTGACCAGCAGCAGGTTCTGGAGATTGTGCTGCCCTGGCATCGCCAGGGCAGAGGCGGTGAACAACGCACCGCTTGGATCACGGACCATTCCATCTGAATCAATCCAGAGATCCATGGAATCAGCCTCTGTCCCAGGACCTTCGCAACTGACCCAGATCCCGCGATCCCAGCTTGATCTCTGTTGGCGCAGGTCCCCATCGTCCCCGTTGAAGATGGGGATCTTGGCGCGTTCCAGAAGCCCGCGTTTGATGGTTCTGTAGGCCTTCAGGGTGTGATGCCGTTCCAGGTGATCAGGGGTGAGGGTTGTCCAGATGCCGATCCTGGGTTTGATCTCTTCGGCGGCTTCGATCTGATAGCTGCTCAGTTCCATCACCAGCCAGTCGGGGCGTTGAGATGGCTGTTGTTGCCAGGCCAAGGCCAGTTCGCTTGCCGCCATTCCCATATTTCCCCCCATCTCGGCCCGCAGTCCTGCTGACTGCAGCACATGGCTGAGCAGGTGAGTCACTGTGGTTTTGCCGTTTGTGCCGGTGATGCCCACCCATGGCAGCTGCTGCAGGCTCTGCCAGGCCACGGCCATCTCACCTTTGATCACAACCCCTCGTTGGCGCAGTTCCTCGAGGGTGGGATGGTCCCAGGCGA
>DASCPR010000221.1:0-7546 GCA_036012625.1 Prochlorococcaceae cyanobacterium Fu_MAG_50 | reverse complement strand
CTCACCGGCACAATGGCCATTTCGGAATCCACCTTGGTGGATACCGAGAAGATGGCCATTGAGGAAATCAATGCCGCCGGTGGTGTTGAGGTTGATGGCAAGAAGTATCAGATCAAGTACATCGTCGAAGACGGCGCTTCCGACTGGCCGACCTTCGCTGAGAAATCCAAGAAGCTGATCGATCAGGACGAAGTGCCTGTGGTCTTCGGCGGCTGGACTTCCGCGAGTCGCAAGGCGATGCTGCCTGTCTACGAATCAAAGGATGCTTTCCTCTACTACCCCATTCAGTACGAAGGCCAGGAATGTTCCAAGAACATCTTCTACACAGGTGCCACTCCGAACCAGCAATCGGAGCCTGCCACCTTCTTCATGTACAAGAAGTCTCCGGCAGCAGGTAAGCCCTTCTTCCTTGTGGGCTCGGATTACGTCTTCCCCCGCACCTCCAACACGATCACCAAGGAGCAGTTGAAGTCTCTTGGTGGTGAGGTAGTTGGTGAGGATTATCTGCCACTTGGTAATACTGAGGTGGCCCCAATCATCGCCAAGATCAAGAAGGCTCTGCCCGACGGTGGTGTGATCATCAACACCCTTAATGGTGATCAGAACGTTGCTTTCTTCAAGCAGATCCAGGATGCAGGTATCACTCCTGCTAATGGCTATTACGTGATGAGCTACTCGATTGCGGAGGAGGAGATTGCACAGATTGGACCTGAGTTCCTTGAAGGTCACTACGGTGCCTGGAACTACATGATGTCAATCGACACCCCTGCATCCAAGAAGTTCGCTGCCGACTTCAAGGCCAAGTATGGAGATGACCGTGTGGTCGCCGACCCGCAGGAATCCGCATACAACATGGTCTACCTGTGGAAGAAGGCTGTTGAGAAGGCCAACAGCTTTGACGACAACAAGGTGCGTGAGGCTTTGATCGGTATCACCTTCGATGCACCTCAGGGTCCGATTCAGGTGCGTCCGAATCACCACATCTCTCAGATCGTGAGGATCGGCAAGATCACCGCTGATGGACAGTTCGAGATTGTTGAAGAGTCTGACAATCCCATTGATCCACAGACCTGGAACCAGTTTGAACCCTCTTCCAAGGGCTTCGCTTGTGACTGGACCGATCCATCCAAGGGCGAGAAGTACAAGCTCTGATTTCTAAGATCACGTTTGATCATTGCCGAGGGGCCATCTAGGCCCCTTTTTTTCTCGTTCATGTCACTTCCCTTTTCCTGTGCAACTGTTCGTTGAAAGCCTGTTCAACGGTGTCGCCATTGGCTCAGTGCTGTTGATCGCTGCTCTCGGGTTGGCGATTGTGTTCGGCTTGATGGGTGTGATCAACCTCGCCCATGGTGAGTTGATGATGCTCGGCGCTTACACCACCTATGTGGTGCAACTTATTTTTCGCTTGCCCGCCCTGCAGCCCTTTTACGACGCTTACGTGATTGTGGCCCTTGCTGTCGCCTTTGTTGTCAGTGGGGTGGTCGGCATTTTGCTTGAACGCACTGTCATTCGGCGGTTGTACGGCAACCCCCTGGAGACCCTGCTTGCCACCTGGGGGGTGAGTCTGATCCTGCAGCAGTTCGTGCGCAGTGTGCCACTGGCCTACGGGGCAGGGCTAGTGGTGGCTCTGTTCCTGGGAATTCTGCTGCCTTTGTTGCTGCCCGATCAACTGCTGAATGGGGTTCGTGGTCGCTTCGTGCGGGCCGGCAGCTGGGCATTTTCTGCCTTGGTTGGCGTGCTCAGCGCCGGCTGGCTGGCCTCGATGATCACGAAGCTTGGCCGTCCCAATGCCCGCAATGTCGATGTCACGGCACCTGCCTGGATGCGGGGCGGCATCGAGTGGTTTGACATCACTTTGCCTGTGCCTCGCCTGGTGATCATTGTGATCACCATTGTTTCGGTCCTTGGGGTGACCTGGTTCCTCAACCGCAGCGCCTGGGGAATGCGGATCCGGGCTGTGACGCAGAACCGTCCGATGAGTGATTGCCTGGGGATCCCAACCGACACGGTGGATGTGCTCACCTTTGGAATCGGCTCAGGCCTGGCCGGGGTTGCCGGTGTGGCCGTGTCCTTGCTCGGTTCAGTTGGCCCGAATGTCGGTGGTTCCTACATCGTTGGTTGCTTCATGGTGGTTGTTCTCGGCGGTGTAGGGAATCTGCTGGGCACTGTGGTGGCCTCCCTGGCGATTGGTCTGATGACAGATCTGATCGGTGCAGGGCGATTGCTGGAGCTCTGGCCGGACATGCCTGCGTCCTTGGCCTCAACAGTGAACTTTTTTGCCACGACGAGCATGGCGAGGGTCTTGATCTTTGCCTTGATCGTGGCCTTCCTGCAGTTCCGCCCTGCTGGGCTTTTCCCCCAGAAGGGACGCTTGGTGGAGGCCTGATCAATGAACAGCTTTTTTCAAGGTCGACGCTGGCTGCTGGTTCTCGTTTGGATCGCGATTGTGGCAGCGATTGTGGCCGCACCTGCAGTGCTACCGGTCTTTCGCCTCAATCTGCTGGGGCGTTATCTGGCTCTTGGGATTGTTGCCCTTGGCATTGATCTGATCTGGGGCTTCACAGGCATGCTCAGCCTTGGTCAGGGAATATTTTTTGCTCTTGGTGGCTATGCCGCTGCCATGTATTTGCAACTCAATAGTTCAGGTGATTTGCCAGGTGCCATCCCCGAGTTCTTCGGTCTGTATGGCGTGAAAACTCTGCCGTGGTTCTGGGAGCCATTTCGATCTCCCCTGTTCACCTTGATTGCGATCTGGTTGATTCCAGCCTTGGTGGCTGGTCTGCTTGGTTATCTGGTTTTCCGCAACCGTATTAAAGGGGTTTATTTCTCGATTCTCACCCAGGCCGCCCTGTTGGTGTTCTTCAACTTTTTCAATGGCCAGCAGAAGCTCATCAATGGCACCAATGGTCTGAAGACCGATGTGACTGAGTTATTTGACATGATGTTGGGTTCACCAGAGATGCAACGGATGTTGTTCTGGTTCACGGCCCTGGTGGTGATCCTGGCCTGGGTGTTCACCCGCTGGATTGTGCGAGGTCGATTTGGGGATGCGCTGATTGCCATTCGCGATGACGAACCACGCCTGCGCTTCACCGGCTTCAATCCCACCCTGTTCAAGACCATTGTGTTTGCGATTGCCGGTGGTCTGGCAGGGATCTCCGGAGCGCTTTACACCGTGCAGTCCGGCATCGTCTCACCGCAATACATGACGGTGCCATTTTCAATCGAAATGGTGATCTGGGTTGCTGTGGGCGGCCGCGGCACCCTGCTTGGCGCCATTCTTGGTGCGTTGGTGATCATGTATGCAAAAAGCCTGGTTAGCGAGGCCTTGCCACAAAGCTGGCTGTTCATTCAGGGAGGCTTGTTCATCCTTGTGGTGACAGCCCTTCCCGAAGGAGTGCTCGGTTGGTTCCTCAAGGGTGGCCCCCGGAATCTGCTGGTGCGTTTTGGGCTGGCTCGCAGGCTGCGCACCTATCCAAGTCTTGAGTTGGAACCTCAGGAGGAGGTGAAGCCATGAGTTCCCCGTTGCTTGAATTGTCTGGGATCACCGTCAGTTTCGATGGCTTTCTGGCCCTCAGAGACCTCAACCTTTCTCTGCAGCCAGGAGAGCTGCGGGCTGTGATCGGTCCGAATGGAGCAGGCAAAACCACCTTCCTGGATGTGATCACCGGCAAGCTCCGACCCACTGAGGGTGATGTGATCTTCAAGGGGCGATCCCTGTTGGGGATGCGGGAACACAGGATTGCTCGCCTCGGGATCGGCAGAAAGTTCCAGAGTCCGAGGGTGTTTGAAAACCTCACTGTTGAAGCGAACCTCGCTTTGGCTGTGAGTCGTCCCAAGCGCCCCTGGCCCTTGCTTCGTTCTGATTTAAGTGCTGCACAGCGGGAACGTATTGACCATTTAATGGGCATCGTTTCCCTGCAGAAGCGTGCTGATCAAGCTGCTGGCTCACTTTCCCATGGTCAGAAGCAGTGGCTTGAGATCGCCATGCTTGTCGGTCAGGCCCCTGACCTGCTGCTCGTCGATGAACCAGTCGCTGGCTTGACCGATGAGGAAACCGATCTCACGGCTGATCTGCTCAAATCTCTGGTTGGAGATCACACTGTTTTGGTGATTGAACATGACATGGAATTCATTCGACGTCTGGATACACAGGTGACCGTTCTGCATCAGGGACATGTGCTGTGTGAGGGCTCCATGGATGAAATCCAGCAAGATCCCAGTGTGATCGAGGTGTATCTGGGTAGTGCTGAGGAGGCTTCCTGATGAAGGGATCCATCCCCGTTCAGTTGATGATTCTCTGGAGTCGATGACCATGCTCGAGATCCGCGGTTTGAACACCTACTACGGCGAGAGCCATATCCTTCGCGATGTGGATCTCACGGTCAGTCGTGGCGAGATGGTCTGTCTGATCGGTCGCAATGGTGTTGGTAAGACCACCTTGCTGAAATCACTGATCGGTCTGTTGCGTCCTCGCAGCGGTGAGATCTTGCTTGAGGGTGAAAGCCTTGATCGCAAGCCACCCCATCAACGAGCCCGTGCTGGCATCGGTTATGTGCCTCAGGGGCGGGAGATCATTCCCCATCTCACAGTCAAGGAGAACCTCCTGCTGGGCATGGAGGCCTTGCCTGGTGGCTTGAGCCGCAACAGGCGCATCGATCCTGTGGTGTTTGAACTGTTTCCAGTTCTGCAGGAGTTTCTGCCACGCAAGGGCGGCGATCTAAGTGGTGGCCAGCAACAGCAGCTGGCGATTGCCAGGGCCCTGCTGGGCAAGCCCAGCCTGCTGCTGCTGGATGAGCCCACTGAAGGGATTCAGCCCAACATTGTTCAGGACATTGAACGGGCTGTGCGCCGCATCATTGCTGAAACAGGCATCGCTGTTCTGCTGGTGGAGCAGCATCTGCACTTCGTGCGTCAGGCGGATCGCTATTACGCGATGCAACGGGGCGGCATCGTCGCCAGTGGCCCCACCAGTGATCTCAGTCAGTCTGTGGTTGATCGTTTCCTAAGTGTATGAGGGCGTGGGGAGAGATGTCTGGCAATGCACTTTGCACGGCGATCGGCAGGATCAGCAGTGCCAGGGCTGCCAACACTGCCAGGTGTGCAGGCGTGGATAAGGCCAAGGGTTGCCCTTGGCTGAATAATTCCATATCCAGCATCAGCAAGCCCAGGTAGAGAATCCACCAGGACCCTGCCCAGGCGTCGATGGGATGGCCTTGGCTTTTGCCCATGAAGATATAGACAAGGCTTGGCACGATGATCAACAGCACTGCTCCCTCCAGGGCTGAGCGGCCGCACCAGCTGGTGGCCCATGTGGCCATCACGAAAGCGGCACTGCAAATCAGTCTGGCCTGGGGCAGCCTGTAGGCACGATGCTCTTCAGGAAGCTGTCGGCGCAGGGCAAGCAGGCTCACCGGTCCTGTGGCCAGGGCAATGATCAGGGTTGCCGTGAGAAAGTTCACGACGGTATGCCAGCTCGGACCGATCCAGAGGAGTGCAGAGCTGATCAGCAAACTGCTGATCAAAGCCAGATGGGGAACACCTTGACGATTGATGCTGCGCAGGCGCCTGGGCAGCAGGCCGCATTCCCCCATCATCCAGCTCACTCGGGCTGAAACGCCGAGATAGGTGAGAGCGGTTGCCCCTGGTGAAATCACTGCATCGATCAGCAGAACAACCACAACCCAGCCCAGTCCCAGCCCCATGGCGAGCGCGACCATCGGCCCCCCATGATTGCTCAGTTGAAGCGAAGACCACCCGTTGGCAAGGGCCGCCGGTGGCACGCTGACAAGGAAGCTGAGCTGCAGAATCAGATAGATCACAAGAGAGATCCCCAGCCCTAGAGCCATGGCCAAGGGGATATCCCGTTGTGGATTGCGTGCCTCTCCACCAAGATCCATCGCCGTGCGGAACCCCAAGAGACTGAACAGAATCCCACCGCTGCCGATTGCGGTGATCACGTCGTAGTGGTCTGCAATCGGATGACTGACCAGATTGCCCCAATGGTGTGACATCACCATCAAGACGACGGAAACGACCAGGGGCACGATCAGTTTCCAGAGGGTCAGGCCATTGATCCAGCGCGCCAGCTGCTTCACTCCGGCAAGATTGATCCAGGTGAGCAGGATCAGCAACACCACCGCCACGATCTGGCCCGATAGCGTCAACATCTGATTGCCGGCATCGTTTGTGGTGAGCCAGGGCAAAATGCTGGCGAGATACTCCAGAAGCGCAAGCACTTCAACGGTTGGCAGTGCAACGTAGGAAAGCCAGACACTCCAGCCGCCGATGAACCCGGCCAGGCGACCATGACTCAGCATTGGAATCTGTGCCAGTGCGCCGGAGCTGTTGACCAGGGCACCGAGTTCAGCAAAGACCATGGCCAGCAGGAAGGCCATCACGCCGCCGATCACCCAGGCCATCAGGCTGGCTGGCCCAGCCAGACGCGCTGTGAAATAAGGAGCGAACAGCCAACCTGAGCCGATGGTGCTTGTCACCACTGCCATGGTCAGGCTGGTGATGCTGAGCTCACGCCTAAGCGCCATGCTGCCTTGAGCAGTTGCCTGCAGCATCCTGCTCGATCAGGAGGCCTGTCAGGACATTGTCGAACACCATCTCTGACTCAAGGATTGAACAGAGCTTGGCGATGATTAGTCAGGAGCTTGATGTTCTCAGCAGCGCCTGCCAAAGGCCTTGCGGATCTGAATAGGTTGTGAGGGGATGTTCTCCAAGTTTCACGATCGGCCGGCAGCTGAGGCTGTTGAGTAACAGCCATTGATCGCCTGCTTCCGGTGTGGCTGTGAGTTGGCTTTCCTGCAGCCATCCCTGCTCGAGGCCCTGTTGTCGCATCACACCAGGTAGACAGCCACTGGCCAGACGGGGTGTGAGCCAGTCACTGCCGCGACGCACGATCAGGTTGGCGGCACTTCCGCAACACAGTTCACCGCTCGTGCTCAGCAGCAGGGCGTCATCGCAGTCAGCCATCTGCGCTTCGCGACGGGATTGGATGGCTTGGGCGTAGGCGAATGTTTTGCATTGACTCAAACGACTGTCGGCGTTTCGACGTTCATGTCGACTGATCATCGCAGTGAGGGGTGTGAAGCAGGGCTGTGCAGCATTCAGTGCCAGCCAGAAGCGATGGCTACCTGAATCAGGATTGTTGACAGGCAGGTTGATGCCGCGGCTTGCGCCATCGCCACGGCTCCAGTTGAGGCGGAGTGCGCCATCACCACTTTGTAAGCAGCAGCGCTCCAGGGCTGTTGCGATCAGAGGTTTCAACCAGCTCGCGGCAGGGGGGGTGGCCATCCCCAGCAGGGATGCGCTGGTCTGCCAGCGACTCAGGTGGGCATCGAGAAGCTGGGGAATTCCATTGCGGATCAGGAGCGTCTCAAAGATGCCATCGCCAAGCTGCAGGCCTCGATCCCGCAGAGGCAGGCAAAGCTCTTTGGTGTTGCCCCAGGAGCCATCGATCCAGGCGATCTGGCTGTTCATTCCAGGGCCTCTAGCAGTGGCATCAGTTTCCAGTTCAGTTCCTCGGCTTCGGCCT
>DASCPR010000220.1:0-8084 GCA_036012625.1 Prochlorococcaceae cyanobacterium Fu_MAG_50 | reverse complement strand
AAATAGCTGATCGTTCCATCCCGTCGTTGATGGGCGACGGTATCGGCAGGTACGGGTAGCCCGAAGCGATCCGGGCCGGATTGCTGCAGAGAGAAAGAGCTGTTGTTCGCTTTCACGCAGCCGATATAGTCAGCTGCCTGGAGACATTGTTCATGCAAGGCCTCAGGAATGGTGGTCGTTGCTGCTTGGAGTGCGACTCCAGGCAGCGCAAATAACGCCAGCAGCGGCAGGCAGAGTTTGCGAGATCCCATCAGCCGTGACCCCTCGGTCCCTGACCTGTGGCGCCTGCATACACAGCCTGGCTGCCGAGCTCGTCTTCAATCCTGAGCAGTTGGTTATATTTCGCCACCCGTTCGCTGCGGCTGAGAGAACCGGTTTTGATCTGACCAGCCCTGGTTGCAACGGAGAGATCGGCGATGGTGGTGTCTTCGGTTTCACCGCTGCGATGGCTGATCACGCTGGTGTATCCGCAGCGGCCGGCCAGATCAATGGCCTCGAGGGTTTCGCTCAGGGAACCGATCTGGTTCACCTTGATCAGGATTGAGTTGGCCACTCCCTGGTCAATGCCCTTTTGCAGACGTTGGCAGTTGGTGACAAACAGGTCATCGCCTACCAGTTGTACACGGTTGCCGAGACGCTCGGTCAGCAGCTTCCATCCCTGCCAGTCGTCTTCAGCAAGTCCATCCTCGATCGAGACGATTGGGTATCGGTTCACGAGTTGTTCGAGCTGCTCCACCATCTGCGCACTGTCATGGCTGCCGCCGCCGAAGGCATAGCGGCCATCCTTGAAAAATTCCGTGCTCGCCACATCGAGGGCGAGGGCAATCTCTTCCCCGGGTTTGTATCCAGCCTTGGTGATCGCCGTGACCAGCAACTCGCCGGCGGCGTCATTGCTGGCCAGATCAGGGGCAAAGCCGCCTTCATCCCCCACCGCTGTTGACAGGCCCTGTTCGCTGAGCAGGCCTTTGAGGGTGTGAAAAACCTCAGCCCCCATGCGCATCGCCTCACGGAAGCTCTCGGCGCCATGGGGCACCAGCATGAATTCCTGGAAATCAAGATTGTTGGCAGCGTGAGCGCCACCGTTGATCACGTTCATCAGCGGCACCGGCAGCAGGGTTGCCATCGGCCCTCCCAGATAGCGATAGAGCGGCAGACCCACCCCATTGGCAGCTGCACGGGCTGTGGCCATGCTCACGGCGAGGATGGCATTGGCGCCAAGGGCTGATTTGTTGTCGCTGCCATCGAGGTCCCGCATCGTGCCATCGACGGTCACCTGATCCAGGGCCGAGAGCCCACAAAGGGCTGGTGCGATCCTCTCCTCAATGTGATTCACCGCTTTGAGAACGCCTTTCCCCATATAGCGATCTCCTCCATCCCTTAGTTCATGGGCCTCATGGGCACCGGTGCTGGCGCCGCTGGGCACGATTGCGCGACCCACGGCACCGCCCTCGAGCAGAACCTCCGCTTCCACTGTGGGATTGCCTCGGGAGTCCAGCACCTCTCTGGCCACAATGGTGTCAATGACCATGTCGAGGGAATCGATCACTTCTGCGGGATTGAATATGCCTGGATCCTATGGTTTGACCCCCCTCTGACTCTTGCCACTGCTGACGTCTGTTGGGGCTGGGGCTGCTGCAAGCGTCAGGACGGCGCAGAATGAAGCCAGCTTTTCAGGGCAGAGTCGCTCACGATGCGGATGTTGCACACGATGCTGAGGGTGGGAGATTTGGAGCGGTCGCTGCGGTTTTACACCGAGGTTCTGGGGATGAATCTGTTGCGGCGAAAGGACTATCCAACCGGTCGCTTCACCCTGGCGTTTGTGGGTTACGGCGAGGAGAGCAATAGCACCGTGTTGGAACTCACCCACAACTGGGATCAAGACCGTTACGAGCCCGGTGATGGCTACGGCCACATCGCCTTGGGTGTGGAGGATATTCAATCCACCTGCTCAGGGATTGCAGAGCGAGGCGGCCGGGTTGTTCGTGAACCAGGGCCGATGCAACACGGCAGCACCGTGATTGCTTTTGTGGAAGATCCTGATGGTTACAAGGTGGAGCTGATTCAGCTGACCGGTCGAGAGGGGGCAAGCTGAAGCCGATGCATTCTGAGACCAGCGAGCCGACTTTCAGCCAGGGAAGTCTGACGAGTGATCCCGATCTCTTCAGTGATGAAGCCTGGGATCTGTTGCTGGCTGGCCAGGATGTTGCCCGCCGTTGGCGTCATGGTCAGCTGGATGTGGAACACCTGCTCCAGGTGCTGTTCAGCGACAGGCGCTATGCCCAATGGCTGGAGCTGTTGCCGATCAATGCCGATGACTTTTTGGATCGTCTTGAGATCTTCCTTGCCGATCAGCCGATGGCCCGGGTGGAGGATCTGTATGTCGGCGATGATCTGGAGGAGCTGCTCGATGCGGCAGATCGCTCCAGGGCCCGCTGGGGAACGCGGCTGATTGAGGTCTCCCATCTGCTGATTGCGATGGGGCGGGATCCGCGCATTGGTGCTGAACTGTTCGAAGGTTTGGGTCTGCCTGGGGAGCGGCTGGAAGCGGAGTTGCGCCGAGCCCCGGTGGCCCGTCGCGTCAGCGGGGGCTCCCCATCAGCGCCGGCGGCTCCGCCGCCAACTCGCCCTGGCTCGGCTCGGCCAAGGCCGGAGGCTCCAGCCCCAGCGGTTGAATATGCCGGGCTAGATCGATCTTCAGCGGCTGAGCAGTTTTCAACAGCAGCGAATCCTTCAACAGCAGCGAATCCTTCCGCCGCCGTCAAGCCTTCCGCCGCCGCCAAGCCTTCCGCTTCTTTTCAGTCAGCGGCAGCCCAGTCATCCGTTGCAGCCAGACCCCCAAGCCCAAGCCCTGATTCTGCAGAATTGCAGCTCCAGGAGGCCCCCTCGGCGTTACAGGCCTACGGCCGGGATCTCACCGCTGCAGCTGAGGCCGGTGAGCTTGACCCGGTTATTGGTCGGGATGCTGAGATCCGGCGCCTGATCAAGGTGCTTTCCCGTCGCAGCAAGAACAATCCGGTGCTGATCGGAGCTCCGGGCGTGGGCAAAACGGCGATTGCCGAGCTGCTGGCTCAGCGGATCGTGGCGGGGGAAGTGCCCGATTCTCTCAAGGGGATGAGACTTGTGGGCCTGGATCTTGGTGCCCTGATCGCTGGAGCCAAATTCCGCGGTCAGTTTGAAGAACGGCTGCGATCAGTTCTCGGGGAGGCGAGCGATCCGGATGCAGGGGTGGTGCTGTTCATTGATGAGTTGCACACCATGGCCAGTAGTGACCGTTCAAGTGCTGATGCGGGAAGCCTGCTGAAACCGGCTTTGGCTCGCGGCGACCTGCGCTGCATTGGTGCCACCACCCCTGAGGACTATCGCCGCACGGTGGAGAAGGATCCGGCCCTGCATCGTCGCTTTCAGCAGGTTCAGATCAAGGAGCCTGGTCTGGAGCTGAGCCTGGAGATTCTCAGGGGCCTGAAGGAACGCTACGAACTTCATCACGGTGTGACGATCACGGACGCTGCCATCAAGGCCGCCAATCGTCTGGCGGATCGCTATATCAGCGACCGCTGTCTTCCTGATAAGGCCATTGATCTCATTGATGAGGCCGCTGCCCAGCTGAAGATGGATGTGACCTCCAAGCCCCAGGTGGTGGAGGAGGCGGAGGCGGAGTTGCGCCGCGTCGAACTGGCCCTTCTCTCGGCTGAACAGGGGCCGGCACCGGAACGGGTGCAGCTGCAGAGCACACGTCTGGCGGCCGTGACCCGTCTGCAGGATTTGCAGCAGCGTTGGCAGGCGGAGCGCCAGCAACTGGCGGAGCTGCGGGAGCTGCTGGCCCAGGACGAGGAGCTGCGTCATGCCATCGCCGAGGCCGCGCGGGACGCTGATCTGGAGCAGGCCGCCCGGTTGGAATACGACCAATTGCACAGGGTGCAACAGCGGCGTGGGGATCTGGAGGAAACCCTGGCCGAGGCCCAGAGGGAGGGCACGGCACTGCTGCGTGAGCAGGTGGAGGCTGCGGATATTGCCGACGTGGTGGCTCGCTGGACTGGTATCCCTGTCCAGCGGCTGCTGGCTGGCGAACGCCAGAAGTTGCTGGATCTGGAGAGTTATCTCGGTGGACGGGTGGTCGGGCAGCCGGAGGCGGTGGCGGCGGTGGCGGCGGCCATTCGTCGGGCCAGGGCGGGGATGAAGGATCCCCGTCGCCCCGTGGGCTCGTTTCTGTTCCTCGGGCCCACCGGTGTTGGCAAGACGGAATTGGCCAAGGCTCTTGCGGACTGCCTCTTCGATGAGGAGGAGGCACTGGTACGGCTTGACATGAGTGAATTCATGGAACGCAATGCTGTGGCCCGACTCCTTGGTGCGCCTCCTGGATACGTCGGTTATGAGGAGGGGGGGCAGCTCACTGAGGCCGTTCGCCAACGCCCCTATGCGGTGCTGTTGCTTGATGAGGTGGAGAAAGCCCACCCGGATGTGTTCAATCTGTTGCTGCAGGTGCTGGACGATGGTCGACTGACCGACTCCCAGGGGCGAACCGTTGATTTCCGCCACACGGTTGTGGTGATGACAAGCAATCTGGCCAGTCGCGCCATTCTCGAGACGGCTCGACTGGCCCAGCAGGAGGGCTGTGATCGAGACGCTCTGGATCAGAGCCTGATTCAGCAGGTGGATCAGGCCCTCGGTCAATATTTCAGGCCTGAATTTCTCAACAGGATTGATGAGTTGATCCGCTTCCGACCACTGGGCTCTGCGGATCTTGAACGGATCGTGAGGCTGCAACTGACCGATCTCGCTTCCCTGCTGGCTGAGCAGGGGCTGGACCTGCTCGTGGATGACGCGGTTGTGGAGTTACTGGCAAGACTGGGCTTCGAGCCGGAATATGGTGCGCGTCCCCTGCGTCGTGTGCTGCGCCGCAAGCTGGAGAATCCCCTGGCAACTGAATTGCTGGAGGAACGGTTCACGGGAGTTCGGGCCGTGCGTGTTGTGGCTGATGCGCAATCCGCTGATCAGCTGCGTTTTCTTGCGGATTCCTGAGGCATGAGGATCCGTTAAGGTATTTGTTTGCCGGAATATGCATCAGCACCGGCGCCAGCCTCCGGCCTCAACCCCGTGACCAGCCCAACCCCCGAGGATACCCAACCCACAGAAGCCCTCCCTGAGGAGGAACCAACCCATAAGGGAGGGTTCCTCGCCGCAACCTATGAAGAGTTGAAGCTGGTGGTTTGGCCCAGCAGACAGCAACTGTTCAGTGAATCGATTGCGGTGATTCTGATGGTCAGTCTCTCCGCGGCTGCCATTGCAGCTGTCAGCCGTTTTTACGGTTGGTCGGCTTCCCAGGTATTCCGTTGAGTCCATTTCGTTAAGTCCATACCGGTGAGCCCATTCAGGAGCTCCTCGCCTTCTCCCTTGTCCGTCCGCTCAATTTCCCGAATCTGTGTCCGACGTTGATCTCACACCAGAAGAGTCCTCAGAGGTGCTGAATCTGCCGGCCCCCAATGAGGGGGAAGAAGGCACCAGTTCCGTGGTCACTGTTGCGAAGACGTCAGTGGCTCGTTGGTACGCCGTTCAGGTGGCGTCCAGTTGTGAGAAGAAGGTCAAGGCCACCCTTGAACAGCGGGCGGTCACCCTTGGTGTGAGCAATCGGATCCTGGAGATCGAGATTCCCCAGACCCCTGCCGTCAAACTCAAGAAGGATGGCAGTCGCCAGTCGACGGAGGAGAAGGTGTTCCCGGGCTATGTCCTGGTGAGGATGGTTCTGGATGAAGACACGATGATGGCGGTGCGCAGCACCCCGAATGTGATCAATTTCGTTGGTGCCGAGGATCGCCGTGCCACCGGCAAGGCTCGCGGTCACATCAAACCCCGTCCGTTGAGTCGTCAGGAGGTGGATCGCATCTTCAAGCGTGCCGCCGAGAAGAAGACAGTGGTGAAGGTTGATCTCGCTGAGGGCGATCAGATCATGGTCACCGCTGGACCGTTCAAGGACTTCCAGGGTGAGGTGATTGAGGTCTCAGGGGAACGCAGCAAGTTGAAGGCACTGCTTTCGATCTTCGGTCGTGAAACACCTGTTGAACTTGAGTTCTCTCAGATCAGTAAACAGAACTGAATTGAGCGGCGGCCGCTTCCCTGCGGAGGGCGGCCACAGAGATGGGTTCTCCATCTCGCCGCACCTGCCCCAAGGGGCAGGTGATCCGCAACTGTCCAACTCCGCTTGCCGATGGCCAAGAAAGTCGTAGCTGTGATCAAGCTGGCCCTCCAGGCCGGCAAAGCCAACCCCGCACCGCCGGTGGGCCCAGCCCTCGGTCAGCACGGGGTCAACATCATGGCGTTCTGTAAGGAGTACAACGCTCGCACCCAGGACAAAGCCGGATTCGTGATTCCGGTGGAGATTTCGGTTTTTGAAGACCGCAGTTTCACCTTCATCACCAAGACGCCACCGGCGTCGGTGCTGATCACGAAGGCCGCCGGAATCGATAAGGGTTCCGGGCAGTCCGCCAAGGGCAGCGTCGGCTCCATCAGCCGCGCTCAGCTTGAGGAGATCGCCAAGACCAAGCTGCCTGATCTCAATTGCTCCAGCGTTGAGTCAGCGATGCGCGTCATCGAGGGCACCGCCCGCAACATGGGCGTTGCTGTCAGCGACTGATATCCGCCGGTTTCTACCGGCTCAGTTGCCATTCCAAATTGTTCACCCTGCCGGGGGAGACACCCAGTGTCGCCTGCACCCCACAATCATCATGCCGAAACTCTCCAAACGTCTGGCCAGCCTTGTCGACAAGATCGAGGAAAGGCCCTACGCCCCACTCGAAGCCATCCAGCTCGTCAAGGAAACTGCCACCGCAAAGTTTGACGAAACCATCGAGGCCCATGTGCGCCTCGGGATTGATCCCAAGTACACCGATCAGCAGCTTCGCACCACCGTGGCTCTGCCGGAGGGCACCGGACAGGCCGTGCGGATCGCCGTGATCTCCAGCGGTGAGAAGGTGGCGGAAGCCAAGGCCGCCGGTGCTGATCTTGCCGGTGATGATGATCTGGTCGAGACCATCGGCAAGGGTGAGATGAACTTCGATCTGCTGATCGCCACCCCTGACATGATGCCCAAAGTGGCCAAGCTGGGTCGAGTGCTCGGTCCCCGGGGGTTGATGCCGAACCCCAAGGCAGGAACAGTTACCACGGATCTTGCCGGTGCGATCAAGGAGTTCAAGGCGGGCAAACTGGAATTCAGGGCTGATCGCGCAGGCATCGTTCACGTGCGTTTCGGCAAGGCGAGCTTTGGGGCTGAGGCTCTGCTCGAAAACCTCAAGGTTCTGCAGGCCACCATTGATCGGAACAAGCCCAGTGGTGCCAAGGGGCGCTACTGGAAGAGCCTTTATATTTCCTCCACCATGGGGCCTTCCGTTGAAGTGGATATTGCGGCTCTGCAGGACATCAGCAAGGAAGATTGATTTGGTTGCTGTTGACTTGCAAATAAGTTGCAGCTCTATCATCATCACACCAGCCCTGATACTCAGGGCTGGGCCTCTTTTTAAACAGGACGGAGGCTCGAAGATAAGCAAGTTTCCAGCTAGGCAGAAGACCTCTTCATTGACTCAACGTTTTGGATTCATCTGAAGACCTGCAAGTTCAGTCTGATGCAAAAGTTGTTGAGATTATGATCTCAGCTTTGGCTTCACTTTCTGTGCCGCCCCTTGAGTTGGAAGTGATGCGCGAAAATATATCCGACTCTGCCGATACTGTGTCTACTCAAGCGATGGGATTGGATAGCCTGGGCGCAATGGAGTTTTGTATTCATCTTGAGCTCGACCATGGCGTTGTGATCTCCCCTGAGGATTTATTGGCTGTTGAACATGCAGCTCAGCTGCTTTCAATCGTCAAGGCTCGCTTGCCCCATCTTTCTCCAGATAGCTAGTCAGGCCATCGCTTTCACCTTGCAGTATGGCCGTCAGTACTTGCTCGAGACTGATTCCGATTCTGGCTAAATCTGACGGGATATGATGATCATTGCAGCCACGAAATAAAAGTGCCTTGGTCGATGAGGAGTCGCGATAGTTCTCCTGAAAATGATTGCGAATTAACCGAACACTTTCCCTGTCTTCCTTGTG
>DASCPR010000219.1:0-3648 GCA_036012625.1 Prochlorococcaceae cyanobacterium Fu_MAG_50 | reverse complement strand
CCTGCCTTCCGGCCAGCTGAATACAATCCTGCGGTTTTGTATTTGCGCTTCACACCTGCAGAAGGAAAAACAACCTCTGCAGAAACAGATGCTTTCCTGGATCTCACCTTGATCCCCTCCCAGGGAGAGGTTGAAGGTCAACGTGTTGAGGTGTCGATGCAGAACTTCTCGATGCAGCTCAGAGATTTGTTCAGGCAGCTCTCCCGGCAGGATCGTCTTGATCTGACGGATCCAGCCTCCCCCTCCCGCAGTCTTCATCAGCTGCTCTTTGGCAGTATCACCCCATCACTGGAGAAGCATCAGGTCAGTACCTTGCTGATCGCAGCCGATCGAGGCCTGCAGGCGGTGCCCTTTGCGGCTCTCAGTGATGGGCAGCGTTACTTCGGAGATCGCTATGCCTTTGCGATCACGCCTTCATTGGCGTTGACGGATCTCAAAACCTCATCAACAACAACTGGTTCGCGTCTGCTCGCTCTTGGGGCCTCTGAATTTGATGGTCTTGCCGCGTTGCCGCTCGTTCCCCAGGAGCTGGCCAATGTCGGTAGAGCTGATCAGAAGGATCAGTACCTCAATAAGGATTTCACGCCTTCCACCCTGTTGGTCAAGGGTGGTGAATCCCAATACAACCGGCTTCATGTCGCCACTCATGCTGAATTCAAGAGTGGTGGTCCGGCCGAATCCCAGCTTCATTCAGGCGTTGGTCCCATCTCGATGACCAAGCTGGCCGGCTTGCGCCAGGCGCGTCAGGGTGCTCCCCTTGATCTGGTTGTGTTCAGTGCCTGCCGCACGGCACTGGGTGACCCTGAGACTGAACTTGGCTTTACAGGGCTGGCATTGCAGGCTGGTGCACGCAGTGCCGTGGGCACACTTTGGTATGTCGATGATGTTGTCACATCCGCTTATTTTGTGCAGATGTATCGCTATCTCGAACAGGGGATCCCGAAAGCGGAAGCTTTGCAATTCACCAGGCGCGCTTTTATTGACAATCTTGTCAGGCTTGAAGGAGATCAGGTGATCGGCGTGGATGGCACCTCATTGTTGACAGGACTTTCGTCAACACAACAACGACGGATGCACAACGGTCTTCAAAATCCTTTCTTCTGGGCTGGGATTGAATTGCTGGGTTCACCTTGGTGAACTCTGCGCCATGATTTCTGATGCCATGGCTTGAGCATTAGCTCCCATGAATGGGTGCAGACCCTGATCACATTGTGTTGTTAATGCCTTGGCAAACAGCCAAGCTGATGCAAAGTCACTCCTGCAGACGAGCTAACCATGCCTTTCCCGCTGTCTGTTTTGAGTCGGCTGCTGTTGAGCTGCTTGGTGGTGGTGAGCAGCCTGGGGCTGCCTATTGCTGGTGTAAGTGCTCAGCAGAGTTCAGATCAGGCCCGTCTACGCAACACATTTCCGGGCCGCCGTGTCGGCGGAGGAACCAGAGCTGAGTGTGCATCTCGCCTGCTTGTGCATCTGGTGCCGCCTTCCAGCACCTATGCGCCTGGGTCTTCCAGACGTGTTGCTCTGCTTGAGGGTCCCGCCAGGAACCCTCGTTCCATTGCTGTGAGTTTCCGTGACTATCGGGTTGATGGCCTCCAGCCAACCGTTGGATCCATGGTCAAGCAGCAAACCCTTCCGGCAGGGGCGGCCGGCATCTATCTGTTCCATTCCCCTTCTTTGAATGAGCCTCTGATCTGGGAGTCTGCATTCAATTGTCAGGAAGCTGCTGCCTCAGGGGACGGTCTTCTTGATTTCGCCCAGGCGGAAGCGCCTCCCGCCTTGACGCTTCTGCTCTCAGAACCCTCTGGTGTGGACCAGTCTGTGGCTGCTGATCTGTCCTGGCTGTCGAAATTATGTGGTTCAAGCGTCGCCCTAAGTGAGGTGGCTGCTCGTTTTCAGCTGACTGACATCGTCACGTCTGATTGGCCTGTTCAGTTGCCTGTGCGTTGTTAGCGGCTTGGCAGATCGTGCCGCCGAGTAGTTCCCAGATCTGCAGAGGTTGTTCCCGTCCTTTGACGTTGATTGAACCCCAGCATTCCCATTGCCGCGTTTGCTCAGGATCAAGCATGTCTCGGGTGGTGGAAGACACCAGGACTCTGCAATCGTTGTTGCGGCGAGCTTTGTCAACGCTCTCAAGACGGGAGGCACAGTTAACCGTGTCCCCGATCACTGCATACTCCAGGCGTTCACGACTGCCCATGGAGCCAGCCAGAACATCACCACTGTGGATGCCGATGCGCAGACGCATCACAGGGGAGCCCTCCTTGCTTAATTGCTCATTCAGCCTGCTCAGGTCCTGCTGAATGGCCAGGGCGGCGTCGATGGCTGCCGCCGCATCCTGCTCAGGGCTCTGACCCACCGGCGCGCCGAAAACGGCAAGGAAGCCATCGCCTGTGAACTTGTTCACCATGCCGCCCCGCTCGGTGATCGCCGGGATGAAGCAGGCCAGGCCGCGGTTCAGCCAGGCCAGCAGATCCGCAGGACGCATGTGTTCGGACAGTTTGGTGAATTCGCAGGTGTCGCTGAACATCACGGTGACGGGGATCTGGCGACCTTCAAACCGGCCGTCACTGAGAAGGTCATCGCGCATCGCCCAGAGCTGGGAGGCCACGGCTGGGGAGGTGGTCTGGCCCAGCAATCTCTGAATCTGTTGACGTTGTTGCTGGCTGGCGGCCCCGCGACGCACGAAACCTGCTCCCGCCCAGATCAACAGCGTGCTGGTGGGGAGCACCAGTCCAATCCAGATGCGACTCCACAGCAATCCCGTGCCGATGAGAAACGCGATTAAGGCAAACCCCCCTGCCAGCATTGAGCCCCGCTTGAGGGAGGGAATGGCTTCGCCAAGCAGCAGTCCCCCGGCAATGGCCGATAGCAGGAGAACACTGTCCCCCCAGTTTGCTGAGGTTTTGATTAGCCAGTTGTGATTTCCCCGGCTGAGGTCAAGCAAGCTGGCAACCCGATGCGCATGCACCTCCACTCCAGGCATCAGGTATTCACTTTCCCCGGGTCGGAATCTGCTGTGGGGCACTTCAAACTGATCGCGCAACGACGGGGCCGTGCTGCCTATCAGCACGATGCGATCCTGCAGGTCGGCTAGGGGAACCTCTCCATTGAGCAGGTCCTGGAGCCCATGCTGTTTGAAGTTGCCTGGTTGGCGATAGGGAAGCATTTGCTGATATCCGGCTGCATCAACGTCCTGATATCCACCGGACCCGGAGCTGAGCGTTGTGAACAAGGCTCCCGATTCGATCAATTGCGGCAGTTCAGGACGGCTTTCACTGATCGAGACCAGCCGTAGAGGAAAGCTAAGAGTTGCGCTGTCCTGTCCTCCGACATGGACAAGATCCCGGCGAATCACACCGTCGTTGTCGAGGACAAGATCGTTGAAGGCCCGTTGTTCCGGTGGGCTCCCAGGCAGGTGGCCGATATCGTCGGCAATGTTGAAGATCGTGACCAGTTCAGGGATGCTCTGGGTCAGAGTTCTCAGGCATGCCTGATCAACCCCCACACCACGATTTCTGTAGAGATCAAGACCGATGGCGCTCACCTCAGCCTGACTGAGCTTTGTGATCGCGTTACAGATCAGCCTGTCATCAATCGGCCAGCCGTATGCATTGATATCTGATTCGCTGATCGTGATGATCGTGATCGGAT
>DASCPR010000218.1:0-3110 GCA_036012625.1 Prochlorococcaceae cyanobacterium Fu_MAG_50 | reverse complement strand
TATC
This sequence comes from Prochlorococcaceae cyanobacterium Fu_MAG_50, assembly GCA_036012625.1. Classification (GTDB taxonomy): domain Bacteria; phylum Cyanobacteriota; class Cyanobacteriia; order PCC-6307; family Cyanobiaceae; genus DASCPR01. The sequence continues at coordinate 3,106 of DASCPR010000218.1, read as the reverse complement.
AGCGCAGGATTGAGCTGATGCCCAAAAAGGTCACAGACAATCAAGCAAGTTTGAAATCCTGTTAAAATCTATGAATGCTTCCCCCTCTGCTCAAGAACAGCAAACATCGATCCATGATCGCCGCAGTGGCGGCTGGACTGATGGGAGGCCTGGTCCTCTCCATCCCCCTGAGCAGATCTCTGAGTCAGGGCCCTGGTCAACAGCCTGCAGAGCAGAGCCCTGAGACGATCAAAGCATCAATCAGCAATCCCTTCGCTGCCTGGATGGGATTCAACCGGCGCGACATTGTTGTGCTCGGGGTTGATGCTTCAGGTGGCAACACCGACGCCATCTTCACCATAAACGTCGAAAATGGAGCTACAAAAATAACTCAGATCCCCCGAGACAGTTATATCGATTCCAACAGCTTCGGACCGCTCAAAGCCAATGCCCTCCATGCCTATGGAGGGCCTGATGCAGTTAAGAATGAATTGACCAGATTAATGGGGCGGCAGATTCAACATCACATCATTGTCAATCTTGATGGGGTTTATGCACTTGCTGATCTTGTCGGTGGAGTTCAAGTCGATGTTCCCAAACGCCTTTACTATGTTGATCGTTCCGCCGGTCTGAGAATTGATCTGCAACCCGGTCCACAGATCCTCAAAGGTGAAGATCTAGAAGGTTTTCTACGTTGGCGACATGATGGCGAGGGGGATCTCGGGCGACTGGCGCGACAACAGCTCGTACTCAGAAGTCTGTTCAAAAAGCTCACCCATCCAGGCAACCTTGTCCGCCTACCAGCGCTGATTTCAGCAGCAGGCGAAAATCTCACCACCGATATGGGACCGATGGAAATCGGCGGATTGATCACCTCCATGGGGAACACACAACTGCAGACCACGCGACTGGAAGCAACCCCCTTCTACCGCAATGGGATCAGCTATCTGGATACGGTATGGCCTTCAGAAAGATCGCCTCAGGCGCCTGATCCCGAAACGGCTACCAGCTGGCAGGATCGCTACCTGTTCTGAGCAAGAACGCGCCAAGGACTATTCCACAGAAGCATGGACAAAATAACCACAACTCGTCGAAGCGAGGTGGTGCCGGAAAATGTCAAACAGAGCCTGAGACTTGGCATTAGTGCCCTGATCACATGTGCAATCGCCATGGGATTTGAGCGAATCGAATACATCTGGTATCCCCTGCTCGCGGTGATCACCGTCATCGATGAAGAAGACGAGAACACCATGCGCGCTGCAAGTGCTCGTGTACTGGGCACAATCACCGGTGGAATGGTGACATTTGTTGTTCATACGATCATCAGCGGCTGGCCAGCAATCCTGGTCAGCCTGCTGATCATCATCCCTCTGCTTCGTCAACTGGGTTGGAGTGCGGGGTTCCCTTCTGCCGCGATGATCACGATCATGTTCCTAGCTATTCCGAACTACACAAATGTCGACTGGAACTATATCTTCAATCGCAGCCTAGATACCATCGTCGGCATCTTCATAGCCGTTCTTGTTTGCCGGCTTCTCTGGCCCAAAAATCGATTGGTCGAGATGCAACTGCTGATCAAAGGCCTGCAACAGCAGCTTGATCATCGACTGAGTCTGCTCAGCCAATGGCTTGCAGGTGATCAAGAAGCACCCTCTCATTTCCAGCCGGAAGCAATCACCAGAGACATTCTTGAACTGCAGCGATTACTGAATGTAGAGATGGCACAGGGGGCTCGCCATCAGAAGCTTCTTAAACATCAGGGTTGGCCCCAGCGAGTGCTCCTCTGGCGCTCGTTGCATGTGCGCTGGATTCAGGTGGAACGCCTGCTGGAGCGGATCTCCCGGCGAGAACAAATCGCCCCCCAACCTTCGTTAAGCCGCTACCTGGAACCAGCAACAGACATCCATGGGAAACCCCTGGATCTTGGCCCAGCCGGCAAGTCGATCGGCCATCTTTCCCGGGTTGCGCTTGAAGAGGAAGTCACACGCCTGCGCCTGTTGATGGAGAGCCAGCAGCGTTTTGAGAGATCCCATCGCAGATGAAAAACGACAAGCCGCTTGTGCAACGCCATGAACTTCGCTTGGCAGTGATCAGTGGCCTGGCGGCAGGATTCGGGCTGCTCAGCCCCCTGACCTACGGCTACTACCTGCCGGTCACTGTCTTGGCAGTGCTGTCGAGCAGTTACGGAACATCGCTGAAACTTGGTGTTCAACGCTTCTTCGGCAGCATGCTCGGCTGGCTGCTGCTGCTGCTGTTCTCCAAGAACATGCATCTGCCCCTGCCCCTGGGAATGGGGATGGCCCTCGCCAGCATTCGCCTGCTCGGCGGTGCTTTTGGATTGCAGGTGGGTTACAGAGTCGGCGGCAACATCATCGTGATTGGCTGGCTGCTTCACAACAACAATGAATTGATGTGGGGGCCGATGCGTCTGTTCTGGACGGCCCTGGGAATCGTGATGTCACTCTGTGCCGTTCGCTGGATCTGGCCGAGTCAGGCGATTCCCGCCCTGCACAGTTGCTTTGCTGATCTGCTCAAAACCATCGGCGAGGATCTGCAACTCCAGGCCGAGCTCCTCGAAGCTGAAACGCCTCAGTTGACAATTCAGAGGCGACGTGAACGACGACAGATCCTATTGAGCAAACTGCAAAAAACACGCCAGTTGCATAGCGAAGCGCAGCTGGAGCTTGGCATCAACGCTGAGGAGAATCCACTGCATCTTCTCTGGTGCCAGCTCGAACTCCTCTGCTCCGGTCTGATCAGCAGCATCGATGGTCTGCGTGGGCTGCCCTCCACCAATGATCATTCAGGCCCCATGGAGGAACTCCACAAGGGAGAAGCAAGGTTGCTCAGGGCCTCTGCCACGCTCCTCGCAGAGCTCAGCGAACAATTGCTGATGCCCCAGGTCATTCCCCGTCAGGGCATCTCGATCAAGGCCCTGACCGCTTCAACGGATTCAATCAAACAAGAGCAGGCTGATCTGGAGAACATGCTTGGCCTTTTCAACACGATCAGAATCAGTGAGGAAATCTCCCGTCGAATGCGCCTGATCAGCCTGAGAGCTCTCCTGGTTCAGCAGGTCGCCTCCATTCTCCTGGAGTTCTCGACCCCTTCAGCCAGCTCAACACCT
>DASCPR010000217.1:0-3395 GCA_036012625.1 Prochlorococcaceae cyanobacterium Fu_MAG_50 | reverse complement strand
GCAGCAACAACTACGGTCCCTGGCAGTTCCCTGAAAAATTGATTCCGGTGGTGATCCTCAAGGCAGCTGCCGGTGAATCGATTCCGCTGTATGGCGATGGTCAGAATGTGCGGGATTGGCTGTTCGTCGAGGATCATGTTGATGCGCTGCTGCTGGCGGCCACCCGTGGGCAGCCGGGAAGGGGCTACTGCGTCGGCGGCCATGGGGAGCGCACCAACAAGCAAGTGGTGCAAGCCATCTGCAGTCAATTGGATGAACTGCTGCCGCAACGTGCGCCCCATGGGCAGTTGATCACGCCGGTATCAGATCGTCCCGGCCATGACCGGCGCTATGCAATCGATCCGGCAAGAATCACAGAGGAGTTGGGCTGGCAGCCGAGGCATGGCTTTGAAGCGGGGCTGCAGGTCACAGTGGAGTGGTATCTGAATCAGCTGAACTGGTGCGGGCAGGTGCGCCAGCAGGCGAACTATGGCGGCGAACGCCTGGGCTTGTAAAGCACTCTCTGGCTCCGCTCACTACGCAGACACTGCTGCTGTAATCGATTTCACCTCTACCGAGAACCGCTTCTCCACAGCTGTGAGGAAGGCATCGAAGGATTTGAGATTCAGATGATGGTCATTCAGTTCTTGGCTGAAGGGATTGCCGGGGTCTGCTGAGATCCCCTCCATTGCAGCGATGGCCTGAGTGAGGGGATCACGATATCCGTTGAATTCAGCATCCACTAACAGTGCTTCCGTGAGCAGAGCAATGGCCTCCCTGTGCTTGTTGTCAGCTATCAGGCGTTCTGCTTCATCGATGCGATTCTGTCGTTCGCCATCCAGTCCGAACTTTTCAAGCATCTCTGTGGCAATACTCTGCAGCATGTCCTTCCCTTCCAGTTGGGCCAGTTGCCGCCAGATCGCTACGGCTTCCACTTTGCGATCAAGATGTATCAAGGCTCGGGCCTGATTTTCCCTCAACCAGGGTGACTCCAGTCCAGATTCGATGGCTTGTTCAAGGATCACCAGGGAGACGCCAGCATTGCCACTATCACGGGCTGCAATTGCGTCTTTGCGGATGGCCTCTTCAAGGGCTGGAGCCACTTCGAAATTCTGTCGCACATATTGCAGCGTCCAGTCGTGCTGGCTGGCCAATTCGCGGATATTGGCCTGAAGGTTCTTCAGCAGAGCAGTCTTCTGAGCCGCCACTCTCTCCTCTGCCATGGTTCTAATTGAAGAATTCTCGGATTCGGCCAGCTTTTGCCAGACAGCCAGGGCTTCGCTTCTGCGTTCAAGATGCACCAGGGCTCTGGCGCGGTTGTCCTGAAGCCAGGGGCTGTTGAGATCTGCGGATATGGCTGAGTCGAGGAGCTTCAATGACAGAGCTGCGTCACCTTTTTCGCGCATGGCAATGGCTTCATTCAGCAGTTGGATTTCGAAGTCCTTGGCTTCTGTTGGTGGATGCTGATTCAGATGAATCAGGGTCCAGTTGCTCTCTGAAGAAAGGGTTTTGATGGTCTGATGAAGTTCTTCAAGCTTGGCTGATTCCTTTTGAGCCAGAATTTCCCTGGCTTGATCTGCCACACCCTGGTCTGGATGTGCGGCAAGGCTTTGCCAGATCGTCAAAGCTGCTTGATCTTGGCCAAGATTGATTAGTGCCCTGGCACGATTGTCATCGAGCCAGGCATTGCGATGACCTTTGGCGATGGCGTCATCAAGAAGGGTGAGTGAGGCTTCAGGTTGCCCAGCCTTCCGCAAGGTGATCGCTGCCTCAAGCAGTGCTTGGAGATCAGCTGACAGTTCACTTCTCAGTTCAGTGTTAGAGCCGTTGTTGCTGAGGAGATCATCCCGATTTTGTGGATCATCTGAACCTGGAGCGTTTGCGTTGAGTTGCTCAAGCATTGTTTCCGCCATCTCTTGCAGGAAGACGTTGTCGTCCTTTTGAGCCAGCTGTTTCCAGATTGAAACAGCCTCCTGCTGCCTATCAAGCAGCAGCAGAGCCCTGGCCTTGTTATCCAGCAGCCAGGGTGAGTTGAAGCTCTGTTCGATGGCCAGCTCAATCAGTCCCAGGGAAAAGGCCAGGTCATCAGCTTCCCTGGAGGCAATGGCTTCATGAAGGATTTGTTGCTCCAGTTCCTCTAATGAGCTGTCCTCGCCATTGATGTGTTGCAACGTCAACCCATAATCCGAAGCCAGGTCGTCTGCTGCTGGCTGCAGTTGTTGACGCAACCGCTGATGCTGCAGATCAGCCATCCCCTGCGCCATCTCAGCGATGCTTCCATCGTCTGAGCTGGCAAGTTGCTTCCAGATGGCATGCGCCTCAAGGCGGCAATTGAGATCCACCAGTGCCCTGGCACGATTGTCATCGAGCCAGGGATTGCTGATTCCCTCCGCTGCAGTTGCCTCAAGCAGATTCAGTGATGCTTGCGGATCGCCATCCTTGCGCAGGGCAATGGCCTGTTCAAGCAGCTCTGAAAGGTCAGCCATGACTGATGGAGCTGCCGGTTCTGCCAGCTCTGCTGATTCATCAGTGATGAAACGATCTTCAGGGCTGTTCGGGGATATTTGAGGCTTGTCTGGAAGGGTTTCTGAGTGCTCGTTGCCGGGTGGTGGTGCTGCCAGATCAGTGTTGATCTTGATCAGCATGCTTTCGGCAGCCTCACAAATCGCTTTATCGGCACTGTCCTGGAGCTTGATCAGGATGGTCTGGGCCTCATCAAGCCTGTTCAGCTCAATCAGGCCACGGGCGCGATTGTCCTGGATCCAGTCACTGCTGAGACCTGCTTCCAGGGCTGCATCCAGCAGTTTCAGTGATCTGTCTGCATTGTCCTGACCACGCAGATCGATGGCCTCTTTGAGCAGAGCTGTCAGCAGATCAGCCTCAGAGCTTGGATCGCACAAGTGGATTGGTTCAATGTCTAGTTCTCGGCAGGTATTCAATAGGTAGGTGCGCAGCGGCGATGTCATGTCTCTGCCGGGTAATCAACTGAGGCTACGTGGAGATTCGCGCAGACAGGCGGTTTGAGGCGGTGTATTTGATCACCCAGACCTGGTGCGACAATCAGCCCCATTCAAGGGCAGCTGGATGGTGGCTTCCGGAGCAGATATTGCTGAGTTGCGTCAGGAGCTGGAAATCAATCCTGGTGATTACAGCGCACTGCAGCAATTAGCCCAGGTCTTCGAGCAGCAGGGGGAATGGCAGGAGTTGTTGGAACTTGCTCAGTGGCAAAGTTCGCTGTGCAAGGACGATCAGCGTCTGACCGGTTATCTGGATTATCTTGCTGGTCGGGCACTGCTTGAACTTGATCGCCCTGAGCAGGCGGAGCCGAGGTTGCTTCGCTGCATCCCCGCTCTGCGCGACTTTGCTTACGCCCACAATCAACTGGGGCGTTGTCACGCTGAGTTGGAGGACTGGGA
>DASCPR010000216.1:0-2677 GCA_036012625.1 Prochlorococcaceae cyanobacterium Fu_MAG_50 | reverse complement strand
AGTTCCCGGGTGATCTCGAAATAGGACTGGCGATCATTGCGCATCAACGATTCACGGATCGGCTGCGCAGGTGTCGTCGCCAGAATCGTTGCTGGTGCGATCGGATTGGGTGTTGCTGAATCTTGTCGCATCACAGCTCCTCCGTAAATGAGTTTCGTTTGGGGCTTCAGAACCTGCTTATTGTCTGAGTTTCTTACCAGTTGTTCGCTGGCAAAACATCAGCAATCTCCAGGGGGTTGTTACAAGTGGGTGTTGTCTTGATTCAGAACAAAAGCCGCCCCCTGGATAGATAGCCAGCGGAACGGCTTGATCATCAATATCCTGATGGATGAAATGAAGCTTCTGGCTGAAGGCGCACCTGGGGCCATGGGTCCAGGTGTACGGCTGATCTCCCCAAGGGCACCTGAGACGATGCAGGGGGAGTGCGGACTGGTTTGACGCACCTAAATCATTGATCCTTGTCGCACCAGTCGCTTAGCCCACGCTTAGTGAAAGACTGTTGGAGCAGGGGCCTGAAGTCAGTGAGCTTCTAAGTGTTCTCAGGTGGCGTATCGTCCGACATCGGTGCCTCCTTGTTCGATACCTGCATTATCGATAAGTACAAGAAAAGGAGCAACCAGCCTTAATGCTGATTGCTCCAGAGCTGGAACTTGCCCACAATATGAAATTGGGGAGTCGGTACCCCCTCAGGGTTCCGTTGATGAACTTGCCGCTTTGCCAGAGGCCAGCGAAAGGCCTGTCGATTCACCTGGCAGCAGCTTCATCGACAGAAGCTTGGCCGTTGTTAATCGATCACTTGCCCATGCGTGATGCACCGGCAAATGCGGCTCCGATGATGGCGATGACAGCGATGATTTCCATGGGTCAAATGGTTTGAACATGGTCATCATCTCCCCTGCCTTGCAGCGGGTCTGCTCATCATGAACCGGTTTTGGGCTGGGCCGTAGCGACGGCTACCGGACAGGCATCTGCTTACCAATAAATCAGTCATAAGGCTTCAGGCTTTGATCCAGATCACCGGTTTACGCCGGCGTGGATAGAGCTCACGGCAGAGTCCGCAGCGAGTGCCATCGCATCCCCTGGCCGTACAGAATTCGCGGCCATAGAAGATGATCTGCAGGTGCAGTCTGTTCCAGGATTCTCTGGGGAAGAGGGCCTTCAGGTCACGTTCCGTCTGCTTGACACTGCTGCCGTTTGTTAATCCCCAGCGCTGTGCCAGTCGGTGGATATGAGTATCCACGGGAAAAGCGGCTACCCCGAAGGCCTGGGCCATCACCACGCTGGCTGTCTTGTGGCCCACGCCGGGGAGTGATTCGAGGGCTGCGAAGCTCTGTGGCACTTCTCCCCCGTAGCGCTCGATCACGATCTCAGACAACATCCTGATGTTCCGTGCTTTCTGTTTTGCCAGGCCCAGCTGCCTGATGTGGCCATGGATCGTCTGTTCTTCCAACCGGCTCATCGCCTCCGCTGAGGGGCCATCACGGAACAGGGCCGGAGTCACCTCGTTCACCTTTTTGTCTGTGCACTGAGCACTGAGCAGAACGGCGATCAGCAAGCTGAACGCATCGCTGTGATCGAGGGGAATCGGTGTTTCCGGATAGTGCTCTTGCAGTCTTTCCATGATGGCTTCGGCCCGTTCCTGTTTTTTCAAGAGCTCAGCGAAGGTTCCTGCTCAGTGACCTTAGAAAAAGCGTCGGCAGGCGCAAACCATCAGCAGTCAGGGGTTCTGTGTCTGAACTGGCTGCTGGCTGGCCTTGTCTTCATGATTGAAAGACGGTGTGTTGTGCAGTGCTGGGATGCTTTTCGTTTTCTGCGTTCTGATCACCCTGCTGGTTGTGATCCTGAGTTGGCGTCAGGAGAGGCTGGCTCAACGCTTGCGCGCCCTTGAACAGCGCTTCAGCAGAGAGCAGAGGTCTTCTGCGGCAGAACCAGCTCCCTTGCCAAAACCGCCAACGCCAGCTGCTCTGCCCCCGCCTGGCGCACTGCCCCCGCCTGGCGCACCGCCAACGCCAGCGGCTCCGCCAGCTCCTGCGGCTCTGCCCTCGCCGCCAAGGCCCCCAGTGGCGAAAAAGCCGCCAGCCCAGACGCCCTGGCAGCATCGCTGGAAGGGACTCGAACGCCAGCTCCTCGAGAACTGGACTGGCCTGCTCGGGGTGCTGGCGATCGTGGCAGGTCTGTCTTTCGTCGCCATCAGTGCGGCCTTGTCAATGCAGGCCTTTCAGCGCTTTCTGCTGTTAGTTGCGTTGTGCATTGTGATGGCCATTCCAGCAGCGCTTCTGCCTGCCTCCCATCGCCTCAAACGCCTCGCAGACTGGCTGGTCAGTGGCTCCGCAGCGCTGCTGCTGTTTGCCGCTGCCGCCGCTTCCGCATGGCCTGCCCTGGGCCTGCAGTGGATCCATGCACCCCTGCCCGGTCTCGCTCTTGTGGTGCTTGCTGTGGCCATCAATCTGCGCCTGGCGATCACGTCGACGACGCCATGGCTCGCCGCAAGCCATGTGGTGATCAGCATGCTGCCACTGCCGATCGCAGCCCCTTCGATGCAGGCGAGTCTGCTCACCGGGGTGATTGCCAGCATTGGTCTGCTGAGCCCGGCAGCTCGGATGGGTGCCAGCCGGCTGGTGATCAGTCTCTGCTTCCTGATCAGTCAGCTCTGGATCAGCCAGGCCAGCGGCAGTGT
>DASCPR010000215.1:0-2390 GCA_036012625.1 Prochlorococcaceae cyanobacterium Fu_MAG_50 | reverse complement strand
TCAGGTGAAGATTGGCTGCATTAAATCGTCGGAAAATAAGGAAAATATAAAGACGGCCTTTGGGCCTTTTTGAGCCACTTTCCAGTCGAGGTACGGTTTTTCACCCAAGACTAGGCTTGGAAACCTGCTTACCATGATCCCGATAAGTGCGCAGGTGGTTGTATGTATCTGCTGACCATTAGAGAAGGGTTGGTCACGCGTCACGTTGGTCCCTACCCATCCCCCAAACATGCCTCTGATGATCTGGAGAGAGTGCTGGAGAATTGTTCAGACCATGCCCGTTGGCAGATTCATGCCCTTGAATCCCCAGCCAGTCTGACGCTGTTCGAGCGCAGTGGTGCCCGGAAGCGAGCCTTCTCGGCTTTGGCTTCTTAAAAGTCAAAGCCAAAGCCACTGCAAAAGGCCCCAACAGGTCTGAGGCAATCAGCTCAGGCCTGTTGGCAAAGCCAGTTGACCAGTAGGCGAACCCCATAGCCCGTGGCTCCAGGGGGGTTGATGCCGCTTCCCTTTTCTGTCCAGACCGTGCCAGCGATATCGACATGAGCCCAGGGAATGGAGTCGTCGATGAACTCCTTGAGAAATAGCGCTGCGGTGATCGAGCCGCCATATCTGGGACCGGTGTTCTTGAGATCAGCAAGAAGGGATTTCAACCCTTTTAGGTAAGAGCTGTGCAGTGGCATCCGCCACAGGCCTTCGCCGGCTTCCTCTGCTGCTGTGCTGATTCCGTCCGCAAGGGCTTGGTCTGTAGACCAGAGCCCGGCTATTTCGTTGCCGAGGGCAATCACGCAGGCACCGGTCAGGGTCGCCACATCAACGATGGCATCAGGCTTGAGAGCACAGGCATAGACCAGTGCATCAGCAAGGGTCAAACGCCCTTCGGCATCCGTGTTATTGATCTCGATGGTGGTGCCATTGGAGGCCGTGACAATGTCCCCTGGGTGGACTGCAGAACCGTTCACCATGTTTTCGCAGGAGGCCACGATTGTGTGCACCTCAACGCCGCTGGGGCGAAGTTCGGCGATCGCGCGGGCGGCACCGAGAACGGCTGCACTACCGCCCATGTCGTATTTCATCTTGTCGATCTGGGCGGCTCCCACTTTGAGGTTGTAACCACCGGAATCGAAGGTGAGTCCCTTGCCGACCAACACCACCCGTCGCTTCACCGGACCGGCGGGCCGGTAGGTGAGATGGATGAACTTGGGATCCATGTCAGAGCCCTGGGCTACCGCCAGATAGGCCCCCATCCCCCGCTCTTCGCAGTCGGCCCGCTCGAGAACACTGAGTTCGAGGCCATGGTCTGCCGCTATGCGCCTGGCTGTTTCCGCCAGTGCTGATGGCGTTACGGTGTTGGCAGGGGCTGTCACCAGCTCCCTGGCCAGCTCAACACCTGCACATCTGGCCTCCACAGTCTCCAATCCTGTACCGGCTGATTGCGGCAGCCCGATCAGTTGAAGTTCAGAAGGAATCGCCCGTGGTTTAGGTGTCTTGCGGAAGCGCTGGTCCTTGTAGAGGGAAAGCCTCACGGCTTCAGCAACGGCAACGGCTGCAGCGCTCTGATTCAGTGGTTCCCAGGGCAGCAGCATCCCCAGGCAGCCCTCAGATCCCTTGCAGGCACGGGCAGCCTTGGCGGCGGCCCGGCGCAGATCATCGATGGCCAGGTCCTGTGGTTCACCGAGACCAACCACGATCAACTGGTCCGGGTTGCCCGGCAACAGTTGCAGAGTCGCCAGATCGCCTGTTTTGCCCTTGAACTGCTGCAGTTTGAGGTTGCGTTTCAGGGAACCGCCGCATTTCTGCTCCAGTTGATTGAGCAGGTTGCCCGGGTCGCCTGCTAGCACGCCAACCACAAGCACTGCCCCCTTCCAGTCCTGTAATGACGCCGTGGAGAGGGAGAACTGCATGGGCATCTCAACAATCGATCGATCGTAGCGATGCTGTTCAGGAGCTCTCAGCTGTGAAGGGGGTGGCCCAGCGCTCTCTGGTTTCCTTGTTGAACGGTGGCAGCCAGAGGCGAATCAGCTGTTGTTCCAGTTGCCGCCTGGCTTTTGTGGTTGTGGGCACATCTGCCCAGAAGCGGATGCTCAGCTGGCTGGTCAGCGCCACCTTGTTCAGGGCTTCGCTGTAGGCCGCAAGGTAGGACTTGCAGTCGTGGGCTCCCTTCCAACGACGATCGGCGGCCCCGGTTTCCCCCACATAGAGAAGCAGGGGATTGCTGAGGTTTGTTGGCCTGTCCATGACCAGATACACCGCTGGGCCGTGATGGGGACTGCTCGGCCAGCGCCAGAAACTCAGGGGCAGGGCCGTGAGTTGCAGGGGATTGAGCTGGTCTGGGCAGACCTGCTGCACAGGGGGGGGACCAGTGCTCAGACCAGTGCTGAAATCATTGGCGA
>DASCPR010000214.1:0-1794 GCA_036012625.1 Prochlorococcaceae cyanobacterium Fu_MAG_50 | reverse complement strand
GCACTGCCCCCTTCGATGGCGATGCGTTGCGGGTCAGCCTGACCGGAACGGATCAAGGCCCTGGCCGCTGCGGCGCAGTCATGAACATCGACGAGCCCCCAGCTCTCGTGCAGCCGTTCCCGGTAGGACCTGCCGAAACCTGTGGAGCCGCCGTAATTCACATCCACCACGCCCCAACCCCTTGAGGTCCAGAACTGAATGGCGAGGTTGAGGCCCCGTTTGGCCATGCTCGTTGGCCCGCTGTGACTCTTGACCAGCAGCGGCGCCGCCGCCTGATTGCGATCCCTGAAGCTGACAGGGGATTGGCCATGATCACTGGGTTGATTACTGGGCGGGTAGTACCAGGCCTGTGTGGCCTGTCCCTGCCAGCCTTCAAACCAAAGCGATTCCGGCCTGCTGATGGCCTGGGGATCCAGTGCGGTTTCAGCGGCCGGGGTATGCCACCAGGTCTCGGAGTTCAGATCAAGTTCCAGCAGGCCAGCAGCGGTGCTGTGATTTCCAGCAATGGCCACGGCCCTGCCCCCCTGGACTCTGAGACCAGCAAGATCATCAAAGGGTTGGGGCAGATCGAGCACCTCCCCGTCAGGCAGCAGCCGCTTCAGTTGCCAGCGTCCCCGATCACAGATCGCTGCCAGCAGGTGCTCTCCATCCCCGCCTGTGGTGCTCATCCCATAGACCCACTGAGGCATCCCGGTCTCTGCCTGCATCGGCCACGGACGTCGCCAGCTGGGGTTCTCTGGGCAGAGCTCAGGTCCGGTGACCATCAGGTTCCACCAACCACTGCTGTCTTCCGCCACCAGCAGGGTTTGATCAGCCAGCCACTGGGGCTGGAAAACAGAGATCTTTTTCGCTGCCTTGGCTGAACTGCCCGCCAGGCAGGTTGGCTGGATGCAAGCCCCCTCATCATCAAGGCGAGCCCACCAGAGTTGGCTGGCATCCCAGGGCATGCATGGCTGCTGCCATTCCACCCAGGCCAGCTGGTCTGCATTGGCGTTGAGAGTCAGATAACCGGCGAAGTCATCGGGCTGATGAAGGGTTGTGGCGGCCTGCTCCACCTGATTGAGAGCGAAGCCAACCAATCGGTCACGGCCTTCGGCTTCGATCACGCCAAGCCAGCGCTGGCGCTTGAGATCGATCAATCCATCAGCAAGGGGCGGACCACCCGGCCTGGAGAGACGCATCGCTGATCCCAATGGCTGCAGCCAACGGTCTGAATCGCTGCCGGAATGTTGAAGGCCTCGCCAGCGACGCGTCCACAGGCAGCCATCCTGATCATCGATCCAGGCCAGACAAAGCTGATCCCCGTCAATGGTCGCGCTCAGTGCTCCACCTCCATAGTCATGCACACGGCTGCGGAGATTGATCGGCGCCGGCGTCAACTCCTGGGCAGGGAGATCCGGGCGCGCCCACGGCCGCAGCAGGGCAGTGGTGCGTCCCTGTTCATGGGGCCGCTGCTCAAGCCACAACAACCAATTGCCCAGAAGCCGAGGTTCCCTGAGGCCTGGGTTGCTGCCAAGGGCAGCTCGGGCTGAGAGGGGTTGCCATGGAAGGGAGCTGGGCTGCCCGCCAGCAATCGATGGGTTGTTCATGCGCTTCTGCCGTAGTGGTGAGGTTGTGCTGCCTAGACTCAGAAAATCGTGATTCCAGTGATTTCTTGGCCCGAAGCTTCGCTCAGCTGGCTCTCGCCGCCGAAAAAACAGGCAGCGCCATCGCTGTCTCGAAGGAACCCCTTGATACACCCCCTCTTGAGATCCACAGGCTCGGAGACAGGATGTTGCGACGATCGGCCAGGCG
>DASCPR010000213.1:0-1854 GCA_036012625.1 Prochlorococcaceae cyanobacterium Fu_MAG_50 | reverse complement strand
TCACCCTGTTGTTGCGTGAGAGGCCACTGCCATCAGCGATCCGAAGGCCTGCACTGGGCAGGTTCTGTTTCTGCATCCAGCGGTTGGCCGCCAGGGAAGCACGTCTGAGATCCCATGAATCAGCGGCCTCCCTCAACAGAACCTCAGCGGTGAAGTTATGGCTCTCGGTGTTGGCGAGGCTGAGCAAACCGTGCATTGCAATCGAATCCTCCTCATGGAGAACCACAGGCTCTCCGCCCATGGCAGAGGCGGTGTGCTTGTTGTGATTGATCAGTTGAACCTGGGCATTTCCCCCCTGCTTCTGAAGTTCCTGACGCAGAACACGTTGAAAGCGGGAGACTGGATTCATCACCGCCATGTTCAGCGCATTGCTGGTCAGGGCAAGACGGGTGATCGGTGCCCCGTAGGCATAGGCACGATCAGCAGGATGCCAGTCGCTGGGCCACCAGTTCTGGCGTGGTTCCTCCCTGATCAGCAGCTTGATCGGTGCTGTAGGCAGGGTTGCGCTTCGAGAACCGCCTTGATTCAGGGCCACCATGGCGAAGCGCTGGATTTCAGCCAGGCTGAGGTCTGGATCACCTTCGCCACTGATTTCAAGCACCCCGTCTGCACGCCGTATCAAGCGGGTGCGCAGACGGAAATCCGGTCCGAGCCTGTCGAGGGCATAGGCGGTGGTGATCAGCTTCTGATTGGAAGCGGGAATTCTCGCTACACCACCATTGATATCAGCGAGCAGCTGTCCGCGAGGATCGATGACACTGACGCTCCATGCTCCTGACTGAGGGCCGATGACCCGTTGCAAACTGCGTTGGAGCTCTGGGCAGATCCGCCCGTACTGAATCGCGGGCAGGCCGAGGTTGGTTGCCGGTGGTGGTGGCGTTAGTAAAGGCAGAGACTTCTTCAGGCTCAGGGGCTTCTGCCGAATCAGAGGCCTTTGATCCAGCACTGATTTCTGCAGAGTCAGGGGCCTCTGGATGGGGAGAGACCTCTGCAGGGGCGCGGCGCTGACTGAAAGCCACAGGGATGAACCAACCAGGGCAGAGACCAGGGGTCCGGGGCGACACCATGCCCTGATCAAAGGCTTGCCGAGGTTCATTGAATGGTCACTCCACTGACAGTGCCCTTGATGCGATAGGTGGGACCTTCCAGCTCCACTGGAATGCCGATCTTGAGCTTCGTTCCAGCCATCACCACACCCGAGCGGCTCACTTCTGCATCAGATTCAAGAACAAAACGCGCATCCAGAACTGCATCGATGCGATTGGGGTCAGTGGCGCTGACCACAGAACCATCAGGCTGAACCGCCACAAGTTTCCTGGTGAGGTCCTCAACGGCCGTCAAGCGAACGGATCCAGCCGGTTGATTGCGGATCACGATGCTGGTCTTGCCTTCGGCGAGGGCAGCTCGGATCAGATGCTGTGGGTCAGCAACTGCGAGATTGCGCACATCCACCGAGACCTGCACCGGTTCAAGTGACCCCGTAGCCCTGGCAACCGCATTGTTGAGTTTTGGCGTCCAGGCCACCCCCGCCAAGGCGATCAGAGCAATCGCAGCAGCAATCGCATCGAGGGGAGTGAACTTCGGCAGCCAGGATGGAGATCTCATGGGGAGAGCTTGAGGCTCGAACCTTAGTGAGATCGGCCTTGATGATCAAGAGCCAACGTTGTGTTCAGTTGCTGAGTCCATCAAGAAAACGCTCCACCGAGCCGAGTTGCTGGGCGAGCGAACCGGGATCAACGCCAAAGCCGGCATCAATGGCTTCCGCATCCGGCCGTTCTTCAAAACCTGCCGCGTAGCGATAACCATCTGCATCGGCTCGAAACAACATCCATTCCTCTGGATAAGCGCGCATCA
>DASCPR010000212.1:0-11037 GCA_036012625.1 Prochlorococcaceae cyanobacterium Fu_MAG_50 | reverse complement strand
TCGTGTTGAGATGATCGTAGGAGTGCCGTGCCAGTCCTCCCATCAAGGCTTTTATGCGGAAATGTTTATGCAAACAGAGAGGCCAATAAAAACCTTGCCGCAATCAGCATCTGATCGATACATCCAGGCCCCGCCGGAGCCTCGGTTGCCGCAATGACCGTCATTGATGAATGCCCAATGATGCATGCCAAGGCAACGACCGTTGAAGCCCCAGACCGATGCCTGCTCAGCAGGCTGCTGGATAGTCGCAAAGCCACAGAGAGACTGATCGAGCCCCTCGAACCTGAGGACCTATGCCTGCAGGGCATGGCAGAGGCAAGCCCGCCCAAATGGCATCTAGCCCACACCACCTGGTTCTTCGAGACCTTGGTTCTGAAGCCCCATCTGCCGGGTTACAGCGGCGCCGATCCCTGCTGGAGCTTTTTATTCAATTCCTACTACGACAGCATCGGCAGCCGCCACCCCAGGCCTGAACGGGGTCTGCTCACCCGCCCGGCCATTCGTGATGTGATCACCTGGCGACATCACGTCGACCGCAGCCTGCACACCCTGCTGCAAAGGCCTGCCCATGGGAACTGCAAGCTGCAGCCATTGGTGGAACTTGGCATCCAGCATGAACAACAGCATCAGGAACTGCTGCTGATGGATCTCCTGGATGGCTTCGGCAGACAGCCCACGGAGCCTGTTTACTGCAACAGCTGGGATGACACCGCCGACCCCTGCTCTGGCTCAGAAGCCAACTGGTTGAACATGGAAGGGGGTCTCGTCGCCATCGGCATCTCTGGCGAAGAGGACGCCAGGCATAGAGATGGCCACCAAGGGGATGGGTTCCATTTCGATAACGAATCCCCATGGCACCGCACCTGGCTGGAACCGTTCCAGCTGGCGGACCAGCTTGTCAGCAACGCTGAGTACCGCAATTTCATTGCTGATGGTGGTTACGAGCGCCCGGAGCTATGGATGAGCGAAGGCTGGGTGATGCGTGGACAACGGGGCTGGCAGGCTCCTCGTTACTGGCGCGGCGATGGACCTGCCAGTGCATGGGCCTGGGAATTCAGCCTGGCAGGACGCCAACCTCTCGATCCCCACTCACCGGTGCGGCATCTCAGCTGGTTTGAAGCGGATGCCTACGCAAGGTGGGCCGATGCACGGCTACCGACGGAAGCCGAATGGGAAATCGCAGCCAGACTGCAGGGACAGCGGCTGGCCCAGCTGCATGGGGTGCTCTGGCAGTGGACGGCAAGTCCCTATCGTCCCTACCCAGGATTCAAGGCTGCACAAGGAGCAATGGGTGAATACAACGGCAAATTCATGAGTGGCCAGTTTGTTCTGCGCGGCAGCAGTTTTCTCACTCCAGCTGGTCACGGCAGAGACACCTACCGCAACTTCTTTCAGCCAGGCAGCCGTTGGCTGGCCGCCGGCATTCGTCTGGCCCGATGACAACAGCGTCCATCCCCGAGCTGATCGATCTGCATCCAGCCAAGGCCGACATGCGCCAACTGGTCTGGGAAGGATTCCAGCAATCACCCAAGCAACTACCGGCCTGGTTCCTTTACGACGAGGAGGGCTCCAGGCTGTTTGAACAGATCTGCCAGCAACCGGAATACAGCCTCACCCGCACGGAATCAGCGCTTCTGAAGACGGAAGCGGTGGCCATCAGCAGGGCCATCACTCAAACAGCCATCACAACAACCCCTAAAAACTCAGGCGGCGAAAACAGTGGAGGCGAAAACAGTGGAGGTGAAAACTGTGTGATCGTGGAATTCGGCGCCGGAAATGCCCGCAAGGTGGGACCGTTGCTGAAGGCTCTCCAACCCGCTGCCTATGTGGCCCTGGATATCAGTCTGGAGAGTCTGAGATCAACCAATCAGCATTTACGGCAAAGCTTTCCAGACACGCCATTGCTGGGGATCTGCTGCGACCACAGCCAGCTGAATGAACTCCCCCCGCATCCTCTGCTGGACGGACAACGGCGCATCGGCTTCTTCCCGGGAAGCTCCCTGGGCAATTTCAAACCCAGGCAAGCCAGGACAGTGCTGCGCCGCTTTCGACAACTGCTGAATGGCGGACCACTGCTGCTCGGGCTGGACCATCCCAAATCAAAAGAGCAGCTGGAAGCGGCCTACAACGATGCCGCTGGCTGCTCAGCAGCCTTTGCAAGCAATCTTCTGCATCGACTCAATCAGGAGTTGGGGGGAAGCTTCGCCATCGATCAGTTCAGCTATCAGGCCAGATGGGAAGCAGAGCACAGCAGGGTGGCCATGGAACTTCTCAGTGATTGCGACCAGACTGTGGATGTAGCAGGCCGAACCTGGGAGTTTGCTCAAGGCGAACCGATCACCACCGAATACAGCTTCAAATATGGACCGATTGCAGCCCTGGACCTTGTCACCTCTGCCGGATGGCGTGGAATTCAGCGCTGGCATGACCCATCCGAAGATCTTTCCCTGCACCTGCTCGAACCGGCAGACTTGAAGTGACCCAATCACCCCCTGGAGAGCCATGGCCAGAAAGTATGGAGATGAGAAACGTCAGGCAATCAAGGACTTCCGCGAAGGCCTGATCAACCAACTTGAGGATCTCTATCTCAAAGCGTTTCAGCAATTGAACGAGCTTGAGGTCGGAGAAGGCTCTGTGACCCAACTCACAACGCTACTGCTGGGCTCCAGGGGAGCTGCCATCATGGCCATGGAAGAGGCGATTGAGGGTGCTCAGCAGCAGGCCGCATCCTCGGATTGACATGAGCCCAACCTGGCTTGATGAGCTTGAACAGAGCCTGGAGGAAAGACTTTCTGCTTTCTTACGGGCCAATCCGTATCAGGAGATGCTGCTGCAACAACAACATCAGCAGGATCGATCCCAGAGCCTGCAGAAACAACGGCAGCAACTCCAGCAGGAAGCCGAAGATCACCGGCGGCAACTGCTCAAGCTCGCTGAATCCGTGAAGGAGTGGCGATCCCGGGCTGATCGGGCGAGAACAGCTGGCGCCAAGGAGCTGGCTGATCGAGCCGATGCTCACATCAGCAAGCTGATGGAGCAGGGACGCCAGATCTGGTCAGCCCTGGATGCCCTGGGTCAACGCTTTGCGGACGTGGAACAGCAGATTGAATCTGTGCTCAAGGATTCTGGTCACGGAACATCAAGCCTTGAAGATGACTGGGCTCGGTTCGAAGCTCAGCACGACCTTGATCGCCTCAGACGTGAGTCCGGACAGAGCCGCCATTGAACTCAGAACGAATCTAAGAGCGAAACTCAGGCCGCAACCCAGAACGAACTCAGGCCTTCGGGGCCGGAGGTTCAAGGCTGACGTTCTCGGGGGGAGGAGTGGGGTCAGGATCGGCGATCAGCATGTGCTGAAGCACGATTTCCGGACGCTCACTATCTCGCCAGCGAATCCGATAGGCAGGCATCTTGGTGCCACGGCTGGTGGTCTGCTCCACAGGCTCCATCACCCAGCCACGCCGAGAACGGCCCTGCGGATTGCGCTTGACCACCGCGTCGGCGTGTTTGAAGCGGAAACCTACGCGCTCACCACTCATTGGAAAGGGACCATGCCACTGTCCTAATTATCCACTGTGACGGTTCCCTCTGGATCGGCCTTGCTTCGGGACTCCGGCCTGAGCAGGGGAAAGGCAATCACATCGCGAATCGAAGGGCTGTCGGTGAGCAGCATGGCCAGGCGATCAATGCCGATACCAAGGCCACCGGTCGGAGGCATTCCCACCTCCAGAGCTTGGAGAAAATCCTCATCCACGGCCTGAGCTTCCAGATCTCCGGCCTGCCTGCGCGCCTGTTGAAGCTCAAGACGCTGCCGCTGATCAAGGGGATCGGTCAATTCACTGAAGGCATTGGCCGTCTCTCGACCGACGATGAACAATTCAAAACGTTCCACCAGACCTGGCTTACTGCGGTGCTGCCGGGCAAGAGGTGAGATCTCAACCGGGTAATCCAGCACAAAGGTGGGCTGGATCAGATTCACCTCCACAGCCTGTTCAAAAGCCTGGTTGAGCAAGCGGCCGATGCTGTCGGCCGCAGCTGGAGCCTCGAGGCCAGCGGAGGTCATCGCCGCAACGGCTGACTGCCGATCAGCGAAGGTTTCGAAATCAAGACCTGTGGCTTCCTGCACCAACTCATGCATGGTTGCCCGCCGCCATGGGGGGGTGAGATCCACTTCAGTGCCCTGATAGCTGATGCGGGTTTGCCCACAGATCTGCTCACAGACTGAGGCGATCAGCTGCTCCGTGAGCTCGAGCATGTCTGTGTAATCGGCATAGGCCTGGTACACCTCAACAGAGGTGAATTCAGGGTTGTGTCGCGTGCTGGTGCCTTCGTTGCGGAAAATGCGGCCAAGCTCATAAACCCGCTCAAAGCCGCCGACAACGAGTCGCTTGAGATGAAGCTCCGTGGCGATCCGCAGATAGAGAGGCAGATCGAGGGTGTTGTGATGGGTGATGAATGGCCTGGCATCGGCTCCACCAGCCTCTGACTGCAAAACCGGCGTTTCGATCTCGAGGAAAAACCTGTCATCCAGCCAGCGGCGGATGGCACTGACCATCAAGGCCCTGCGACGAAAGGTTTCACGAGACTGGGGAGAAACGATCAGATCCAGATAACGCTGCCTGTAGCGCTTCTCCACATCCGCCAGGCCATGCCACTTGTCCGGCAGGGGTTGCAGAGACTTGCTGAGCATCTGCCAGGTCTGAACCTTCACCGAAAGCTCACCCCGATCGGTGCGGCGCAGGATTCCGCTGACACCGATCCAGTCACCGGAATCCACCAGGCCGGTGATCTGCAGGAAGGAGCCACTCTCCTGGGACTCAAGGGTGGCTTTGTCGAGAAAAAGCTGAATAGTTCCGCTCTCATCGGCCAGGGTGAAGAAGGCGAGCTTGCCCATCACCCGGCGGGTCATCACCCTTCCGGCAACGGCCACATTGAACTGCCGTTCCTCTCCCTTGGCCAGATCGGCATGGTCCCGCTGCAGAACAGCGGTGGCATGGGAGGGCTCAAAACGCAGTGCGTAGGGTTCCTGACCCTGATCCTTCAGGGACTTCGCCTTCTCGAGGCGGGTCTCTCGCAGCTCAGACAAGACAGCAGAAGCAGACGGGGCACATCCTGCCCGCCCATGGATCCGTTGATGATTTCAACAGGCAGCTGCGACCGGTGGATCACCCATCCGCTGGGAGGAATAGCCAATGCCACGCACGGTGAGGATCAGCTCAGGATTGCGGGGATCGGGTTCGAGCTTGCCCCGCAGCCGGGCCACATACACATCAACCACCCTGAGATCAGCGGCACGCCTTGGCGGATATCCCCAGAGCTGCTCGAGAATTTCAGCCCTTGGCACAACGCGACCAGGGTCCCGGAACAGCAACTCAAGCAGGCTGAATTCCGTATAGGTGAGAGCAATTCTCTCTCCAGCCCGCGTCACCTGGCGACGGTTGGTATCCACAACCATGGGGCCAACCTTGAGAATGCCCTGCCCAACAGGAAGCTCCCTGGGTTCTGCCGTGGAAGCTCCACGACCGACACGGCGCAGAATTGTGGCAATTCGTGCTTCCAGCTCCTTGGGGCTGAAAGGTTTGGGAAGATAGTCATCAGCGCCGAGATCCAGACCTGCAACCCGCTCTGATATCGCCTGAAGAGCCGAGAGAAAAATGATCGGGACACAGGACTCAGCCCTGAGACGCCGACAAACGGCGAAACCGTCCATTTTCGGCAGCATCACATCGAGAACGACGAGATCAGGGGGATCCCGATGGAAAAGTTCAAGGGCTTTCTCACCGTCTTCTGCGCAGATCACCCGATATCCAGCTAACTGGAGACGCATCACCAGGATGCGGATTACCGCCGGCTCATCATCCACAACCAGAATCGTGGCCTTCGGATTCGTGAAAGCCTCGCGATCAGGCCCATCATCGCCATGTAGCTGAGATGGACCGTCTCCAGTCATGCTCGATAGCTGCGAGAATGTCAACCCTACCGCTCAATGCGAACACAAAGTGGTAAAAGCGGTCGCCAAAGGTCAGGATTCCATAATATTTAAAGAATTATTCCTTAATCTGGGCTGCGGGCCAGCGCGCTTTGGAGTAAGCATTCCACTGCAAGGCTGCTTCTTCAACAGCTGCATCGCTGCTGATCTGCCCGAGCATGGCTCGCTGCAGCTGGGTATAGATGATGCTCTGCAGACGTTTGATCCCCGGTGATGCCGGCACAAGCACCCGAGCCTGCACAAGGGTCTTCGCCGAAAGCAGCCTGGCTTCCCTGATCTGAGCCTCCTGCCGGGTGCCAGGGTTCTCTGCCTGCAGAGCCGCTTGTACCTGAACCAGTGCCTGCCGCGAAGAGGGCAACACCTTGGCCTGCTGGGCAAAACGCAGCTGATTGGCTGCATTGGTCAGGAACAGAGCGAAATCAACAGCTTCCCGCTTCTGCTGGCTCTGTCTGGGGATGGCCAGGGTCATCAAGGCCACATTGGCGGTGCCATCCGCTCCAGTCAGCGGTGCATAGGGGGCGGTGACATCCGCAATGGCAGGGGCATTGGTCTGAATGCTGCGCAGAAATTCAGCGCCACTGGCCACCATCGCCAGTTCACCGCTCTGAAAAAGCTCAATCGCCCTGCGCTGCCCCTGGCTCACCACTTCACGGGGCAGCAATCCCTTGCGATAGAGATCTGTCCAGAAGGCAAAGGCCCGCCGACCTTCCGGAGTTCGGAAGGCAGCCCGCTGCTGCTCATCGAGAAGAGTCACACCCATCTGAACCATGGACTCCAGCAACTCGGCGGAGTCATCTGGCACCACAGTCACAAACAGCCCGTAGCGGCCGGTGCGTTTGCGGATGCGCTGGGCATAGGCAGGCACCTCCTGCCAGCGGGATGGCGGAGCCTCGAGGCCGGCCTTGCTCAGGAGGCGCTTGTTCACCAGGCTGAGACGCACGGTGAGATACCAGGGGATCGCAATCTGACCCGACGTTCTGTCATGGCCGGCCTCCCAGACCGAAGGCAGGTAAGCCGTCGCTGCATCGGTAGGCAACCATGGCGTCAGATCCGTGAGCCCCCCCTTGCTGGCGAGATTGGCCGCAAAGGGAGGATTGAGGTTGACAACATCCGGAGCTGTGCGTGCAAAGACAGCGGCCAGCAACTTGCGCTCGACAGACCCCCAGGGAAGATCGGTCCAACGCACCGGATCCTCTGGATGGCGTTGCCTCCAGGAATCGATCAGTCCATTCATGTAGCCGTTGAACTTCGGCGCCAGCTGAAGGGTCCACAACTGAAGCGTTGCATCCTGATCAGCGCGGGATCGACACCCTGTTGCCAACAGGCCTGTGCCAGCGAGGACAAGCGCCAGGGCGATCAGCTGGCGTCGTTGAAGCGATTGCGTCATGGCAGGTCAACTCGGAGATCTGCGGCGCCAGAACAACAGCAACCAGGAGCTGAGCATCGGCGCCACCAGCCCTGTGACAAAAGCCTGGGTCAACCAGCTCTGCCAGCCCCAAGCCTCAAGCAAAGGTCCAGCCTCGGTCCTCTGCAGCCAGAAGGTCTGCAGCCAGAGACTCAGCCCCAGCAGGCTGGTGCCAATCCAGGCGAGCAGACCGAGATTGAAACTCCTCTGAATCAGCACAACTCGCCGACCCAAATGCCCCCACCACCATCCCAGTCCAATCAGAACCGGTATCTGACTAGCACCGCCGAGGCTGAGCCCATCCAGCACCAGGCCAAGAGCAAGTCCGGCGATCAGCCCGGAGAACGGCCCATCGACAAGGGCCCAGGGCAACAACCAAAGCACAGCCCAGGCCGGCCCAATCCCTGTCAGGCTGAGCCAGCTCGGAGCAGCGAGGCTGAGCCAGGGCACCGCCAGTGCGCTGAGCACGCACAAAGGTTGCTGATAAAGGCGAGCCATCAACGGGTCTGCACCTGGACCCAGTCAATAGCCTCAGGAGCCGCAATCAACTGCACGGACGCCAGGGGGGCCGGCACAGCCCGTTGATCAAGGGACTGGATCACACCAATGGGTTCATTGGCAGGCATGAGGATGCTGGCAGGGGATGTGCTGACCAGATCTCCAGGCAGCACCTTCGGGTCCTTATCCAGAAACTGCAACTGGGGCCGACTCGTGCCTGTGCCGAGCAGAAGACCATGGCGCTGGATCCGTGGGATCCATACCCCCACCTGACTCCCTGGTGCCGTGAGCAGACGGACCCTTGCGGTGGCGGGGGTCACACTCTGAACACGACCCAACACCCCCCCCGGACCGATCACTGGATCCCCCTCATGGATGCCATGGAGTGCGCCCTTACCCAGCTCGAGCTGCTGCCACCAGCCATCGGGGCTGCGAGAGATCACGGCAGCTGAGATGCGCTCAACAGCTGAACCCTGATCCAGGGCCAACAGATCACGGAGGCGTTGATTGTCCTGCTCCAACAAGCTCAGACGGGTCTGAGCCTGAAGCTGTGCCGCCGACTGAATCCATTCCCGTTGCGCCGATCCAGGCCAGAAGGGACGCATCAACAGGGCATAGGCATCAGCGACACCGGCCCCCTTGCTCCAGCGCACAAGTACGAGCAACCCGAGCAGTGCGATCCAGGGGAAGGAGCGACGCCAACCTCTCAAACGGGACGCACCCGGCCACTGGGAGGTCCCCATGGAGTCAGACCGTCATGGTGGTGCGAGCGAACTCAGGCGTATCGAGCACCCGCTCGAGGCGTTTGTAATCCTCCAGCACCTGGCCGCAACCATTCACGACGCACAGCAAAGGCTCTTCCGCGACATGGGTGAAGATGCCGGTCTCGTGACTGATCAGGTCGCTCAAGCCCGGGATCAGCGCACCGCCGCCCGCAAGCATGATGCCGCGATCAACAATGTCGGAAGCCAACTCCGGTGGGGTTCGTTCCAGGGTGCGTTTGACGGCTTCGACAATCACATTGATGGGTTCTGCGGTGGCCTCTCGCAGCTCGCCAGCTCTGAGATTGATGGTTCGCGGCAACCCGGAGAGCAGATGCAGGCCCCTTACATCCATGGATTGCTCATCGAACTCAGCCTCTGGGAAAGCGGAGCCGATACGGATTTTGATGTCTTCAGCCGTGCGTTCACCAACCACGAGGTTGTGAACCTTTTTCAGGTAAACACTAATCGCGTCGCTGATCTCATCACCGGCAACCCTGACGGACTCGCTCAAAACCGTGCCACAGAGACTGAGAACAGCCACTTCTGTGGTTCCACCACCGATATCGACAATCATTGTGCCCACAGGCTCCGTGACGGGTAAACCAGCACCAATCGCAGCTGCCACGGGTTCATCAATCAGGTGCACTTCCCTGGCACCCGCCAGACCCGCCTCACGCACAGCCCTTCGTTCAACACCAGTCACACCGCTGGGGATGCCGATCACCAGGCGAGGGGCGACGATGCCTCGCCCTTGATTGGCTTTCTGGATCAAGGATTTGATCATCATCTCAGCCGCATCGAAATCTGCGATGACGCCGTCACGCAGCGGTCGCACGGCCCTGATATTTCCGGGAGTGCGGCCCAGCATCAACTTGGCTTCATCCCCAACGGCCATGGGCGTGCCCAGCTCCAGGTCAAGAGCAACAACAGAGGGCTCCTGCAGAACAATCCCTTTGCCTGAGACGTAAATCAGGGTGTTGGCTGTACCCAGGTCAATGCCGATGTCTCGAGACAGCTGGAAGCGCCGGAAAAGCAAAGGTCAGGGGGGTTTTTAAGTCGCCGAATCATAAATGGGCTCACCAGCTGATGTTACGTCCGGCAGACAGCGTGGAACCCCTTAAGAGCAGCCGCTGCATCAGTGGCGCATCATTGACCCAATCACTTGAGAGGAAACCTTTATGGGCGTTAATTCAGTCACCCTCGTCGGCCGGGCTGGCCGCGATCCGGAAGTTCGTTATTTCGAATCCGGCAGCGTTGTCGCCAACCTCACCATTGCCGTGAATCGCCGTAGCCGCGATGACGAACCGGACTGGTTCAACCTGGAGATCTGGGGCAAGCAGGCCCAGGTGGCCGCGGACTATGTCAAAAAGGGCTCACTGCTTGGCATCATCGGCAGCTTCAAGCTTGATCGCTGGACCGATCGCAACAGTGGCGAGGAGCGCAGCAAGCCCGTGGTGCGGGTCGACCGGCTGGAATTGCTTGGCTCCAAACGGGATGCCGAGGCAACAGCGGCAAGCTTCCAGGATGGAGGGGCTGCTGCCAGCGAAGAGGACGTTCCCTTCTGAAACAGAAGCTGTCTGAACTCAGGGCCCTGCTGATCCAGGGCCCTGCTGAGATGTGCATTAATCGCTGTTCTGACGCCTGTGCCAGATGCGCAGGCCCAACCAGACCACAAAGGCAAGAGCGGCAATCAGCAGAGCCACTTTGATGACCTTGGAAACCGGGTCAATCCAGAGTTCAACAGTGCTGTAGCTCTCGCCAAGTCCCCAACCGGCGAGGGTCAGCAGGAGTGTCCAGATCAGGCTGCCGGCCGTGGTCCAGATCAGAAAAGGGGTGATCGGCATCAACTCAATGCCTGCAGGCACGGAGATCAGCGTGCGGATCCCTGGCACCAGTCGCCCCCAGAACACCAGTGCACTGCCATAGCGATTGAACCAACGCCGACTACGGGCCAACTCCTCGGGGCTGATCCCAATCCAGCGACCATGGCGGCTTAGCCAGTGTTCAAGACGTTTCTCATTGATCAACCGACCGATGCCATACCAGGGGATCGCGCCGAGAACCGTCCCCAGCAGACCAGCCAAGACAACAGGCACCAATTGCAGCTGACCCTGCTGCACATAAAAGCCCCCCAGGGGCATGATCAATTCCGAAGGAATCGGCGGAAAAAGATTTTCAAGAAACATGGCGGCAAAAATCGCCGTGTAACCCATCCACTGGTTGGCCTCCACGGCCCTACCGATCCACTCCGGCAGTTGTGTGACCAGTTCCGAAAACCCCATGGAACATGCGCATAACTGCACAAGTCTTCCATGGAGCTGTTCATCGACAATCGAAAACCCTTAACTCAAAACCAATGCTTCAAGCAAAGATTTAAAAGC
>DASCPR010000211.1:0-3443 GCA_036012625.1 Prochlorococcaceae cyanobacterium Fu_MAG_50 | reverse complement strand
GGTGTGATCCTGGGCGGCAAGATCGCTCCGATCTTTTTCAATACGGCAGAAGACTCAGGAGCCTTGCCGATCGAATGTGATGTGAGCAAGCTTCAAAGCGGTGATGTGATCACGATCCGCCCCCATGCGGGCACCATCGAAAGGGCAGCAGGCGAGCCTGCTGCAGGAACCATCATCAGCCGCTTCACACTCCAACCCGCAACCCTGAGCGATGAGGTGCAGGCCGGTGGTCGCATCCCACTGATGATCGGCCGTGCCTTGACCGACAAGGTGCGCTCCCAGCTCGGACTGTCCCCTTCAACGCTGTTCATCAGACCCAGTGCTCCTGAAGAGTCCGGCAAAGGCTTCAGCCTCGCCCAGAAGATCGTCGGCAAAGCCTGCGGGCTCGCCGGCATCCAACCCGGCACCAGCTGCGAACCACTGATGACGACGGTGGGAAGCCAGGACACCACCGGGCCGATGACCCGTGACGAAATGAAGGAGCTCGCCTGCCTCGGCTTCTCCGCTGATCTCGTGATGCAGAGCTTCTGTCACACAGCCGCCTACCCAAAACCGGTGGATCTGCTGACCCAGAAGGAACTCCCCGATTTCTTCGCGCAGCGGGGCGGAGTGGCCCTGAGACCAGGCGATGGGATCATCCACAGCTGGCTCAATCGCATGCTGCTTCCAGACACGGTTGGCACCGGCGGTGATAGTCACACCCGTTTTCCATTGGGGATTTCCTTCCCGGCAGGCTCAGGGCTTGTGGCCTTTGCCGCCGCCATCGGCGCCATGCCTCTGAACATGCCCGAATCGGTATTAGTGCGCTTCAGCGGATCCCTGCAGCCAGGGATCACCCTGCGGGACGTTGTGAATGCGATTCCCTGGGTGGCGATTCAAAGAGGCCTGCTCACCGTGGAAAAAGCCAACAAGATCAATGTCTTCAACGGTCGGATCATGGAGATCGAAGGGCTTCCGAACCTGAAGCTCGAACAGGCCTTTGAACTCACCGATGCCACGGCGGAGCGCTCCTGCGCCGGCTGTGCGATCAAGCTCTGCGAAGAAACCGTGGCCGAATATCTGCGCAGCAACGTGGCGTTGCTTAAGAACATGATTGTCCGGGGCTACAAGGATGCCGGCACCCTGGCAAGACGAATCAAGGCGATGGAGGCCTGGCTCGCCCAACCGGAACTGCTCGAGGCCGATTCGGATGCCGACTATGCAGAGGTGGTGGAGATCAATCTCAACGAGCTCAACGAACCTGTGCTGGCTTGTCCGAATGATCCAGACAACGTCAAACTGCTGAGCGAGGTGGCCGGAGAGCCTGTGCAGGAAGTCTTCATCGGCTCCTGCATGACGAACATCGGCCACTATCGCGCCGCCGCCAAAGTGCTGGAAGGGGCCGGCCAAACGCAGGCAAGGCTCTGGGTCAGCCCACCGACACGCATGGATGAATCCATGCTGCGGCAGGAGGGTTATTACGAGATCTTCGAAGCGGCCGGCAGCCGAATGGAGATGCCCGGTTGCTCTCTATGCATGGGCAATCAGGCTCGCGTTGCAGACGACACCACCGTGTTCTCCACGAGCACACGCAACTTCAACAATCGCCTCGGCAAAGGAGCCCAGGTTTATCTGGGCAGTGCCGAGCTTGCTGCCGTATGTGCTCTGCTTGGCCGCATTCCCACCCCGGATGAATACAGGGAGATAGCCGGCAGGAAAATCGCTCCCCAATCCGATGAGCTGTATCGCTATCTGAACTTCGATCTGATCGAAGGCTTTGCAGAGGAAGGTCGTGTGCTGAGCAGCGACAAGGAGGCAGAAATGCTGGCGGGCGTCTGATCAGCAGATTCAGCCAGCGCTGTTATTTTCATAAGCTGTTATTTTCATAAACTGATCTACAGACAAGCTGCTTCAATTAGCGTCAACAGCCTGGAAGCGAAGCCAAGAGTCTTGGAAAGCCTGGCAGGATCTGCGCGAGGCTGGATCAAATCGTAAAAGCTGAGATCTGAAAAATTGTCTACATTGAGACGCTCTCACCCATGAGCCTTCAACGATGGATTGGATCGTCTCAAACCTCAACGACGCAGGCCAAGGCAGTTTGAGATGGGCAATCGGTGAAGCCAATGCAAACCCTGGTTTCGATCAGATTGAAGTGGCAGCAAGCCTCTCTGCTGGAACCATTGAGCTCAGTAGCAGCCTGGCAATCGTCCGGGAAAAGATCAGCATCAACGGCCTGATTGGCGACGATGGCTCCCCGGAAGTGGCAGTGGACTTCAACGGCCACGATGGTTTGAAATTCAGCGGCAGAAACGCCTCAGGTTCCACACTCACAGGTTTTGCCCTGATTGATGCCGGTGGGGACGGATTAACCCTTGATGCCTCTGCAATCACAGTTCAAAATACCTATATAGGCGTAGACCTTGATGGCGTAACCGGCATCGCCAATCGTGGCAATGGTGTTCTGATCACCAAGAAGTCTCACAACAACATGATCGGCAGCCTGGATCCACTGACAGGACGCCCACAAGCTCAACAACTTTCGAATCTGATTAGTGGCAATAAAGAATCTGGCATCCTGGTCAAGGGATCCAAACGCAACAGAATTGCCAACAACCGCATCGGCACAACGGCTGATGGCACGGAAGATCTAGGCAATGGTCGCCATGGCATTCATCTCAAAGCAAAAGCTAAGCACAACAAAATCGGTGGCACCGCCCATCAGGGCAATGATCCCACCAACAATGAATTTGCCCGCCCAGAACAAGGGAATCTCATTTCTGGAAATGACGGACATGGAGTACTGATCAACAGCAAGTCAAGAAAAAATCAACTTCTGGGCAACTTCATTGGCACCAATAGCGATGGCAACAGTGCCATCGGCAACAACGGTGATGGCGTTGCGATCATCAATGCAGACCATAATTCATTGCTTGGCACAACACGAAATCAAAGTCCCTTTATTTACTACAATGTTGTGAGCGGCAACGGCCAGAACGGCCTAAGAGTTCGTAACAGTGATCACATCAAAATTCACGCCAATTTCTTCGGGATAGGAGCTGATAACAGCACGATCGTATCGAACCAGGGGGATGGCGTGCTTGTCGAAGGTGACTCAAAAAATACAATACACGGTGGCGTCATCCCTCTCGGCAATGTCAATGCCGGCAATCAAGGCAATGGCATCAGCGTGACCGATGAAGTGAGTGGATTCATCAGCTTTAACACCTTTGCAGGTCTAACAGCATTTGGCGACAGTGCCGGCAATCAGAAAAGTGGAATCTTTGTAAGCAGCAGCGGTGGCAACACCCGAATTCGCACAAACGTTCTCTCAGGAAACAAGATGCATGGATTGCATATTTCAGGCCAAGCAAAAGATGTGTGGGTCGATCCAAATATCATTGGGCTCAGTACAAATGGACTCACGGGAGCTTCAAGCTCGAATCCTCCCATCTCCTGGGCCAATC
>DASCPR010000210.1:0-3615 GCA_036012625.1 Prochlorococcaceae cyanobacterium Fu_MAG_50 | reverse complement strand
ATGGCTCCTCTCCCCAGCGATATCTGAGGCCAAGCAGGTAGGCATTGCTGCCTTCTTTTACGCCGTTGTAGGTGCCGAATGCTCCAGAGCGGTGATGAATTCTGCCCACCATGGAGAGCTGTTCTGAGAATGTGGCTTCAAGTTCAAAACCCAGATAATTGAGCAACTGGGAATAGTTTTCGCGATAGGTCTTTTCATAGTTGCTTACGGAGGTGTTGTAACTGATCCCCTCAACCACGCCGAAACTCAGCCAGGGCTGAAGCCAAAGTCGTGCACCCAGTCCGAGGATGCCCTCCCCGAAACTTTGAGTCGGGCTATCGGCAAAGGGAACCGCTTGATTGAATTGTCCACCGGCCTGACTGTTGGCCTGATGAGCGAAAAGGTCTGTTTCCAGTTCAATCGCCAATGGGCCTGCTCGCCAGAGGCGCTTCTGCACACTCACACCCATCAGATATTCAGTTCGCATGCGGCCATTGAAGAGAAACGTGTCGCCGAAATTGGAGTCGATGCTCTGGCCTCCCCAGGCGGTGGCGGACCATGGGTGGGGATGCCAGTTCGGAACCGCTGGGATCAGAGGAGGGCAGGCCATCTCTGTTCGCTGGGAATCCACTGACGGGCTGCTGCTGCTGGACGCCATCCAGAGGTCATCGGCAGCGGTCTCCTGCTCCCAGAACATGCCTGAGTCCCCTTGTGGGCTGAGACGCTCTGCTGTGCTGCTGTTCAGCAGCACATCCTCAGCGGTGGGAAAGCCAAGTCCGTCACTCTCCAACACGGGCAGAGGCCCCTGCAAGGTTCTGGAGAGGGGCGAGGAACCAGTCCCGGTAAGGTCTTGAGAGAGGTCTGAGGCAACGGTATCGAGATCGAGAATGCCGTAGACATCCTCAAGCTCCCCCTCTCTCTGAATCAGGTTGTAGCGCAGGCTGCTGGCCTGAAAATATTGAGATCCCCGGCGCAGGCGCACACTGCCTCGGGCAAAGAGGCTGTTGAAGTCACTGTCGAACTCGATCCGATCCGCCTGCAGCGTGCCCCCATTGAGATGGGCGATCACCTGTCCTTCGGCGATGAATCTCTGTCTGATCCCGTCATACCGCTGCAGATCAGCTTGCAGCTTCAGTTCAGCTGGTGGCCGAATCGCTGCTGCACTTGAGTCCTGTTCACTTTCCTCAGAATCTTGGCTGGCTGAGGCTTGCTGTTCTTGCTTCGTTGCACTCAGCTGAGTGTCAATTGGCTTGTTCTGAGCAAAAGTTTCAGCTTTTGCCTCTTGGCGGCGATGGCCAGGTTGATGCCACTGACTTTTTGCAGGGAGGGGGGTTAACCCTGCCAGCCCAACTGCAGTGAATCCGAAGATCAGGATGTTTCGGCGAAGAGCCACCTAAAAGATCCTGCTGCGGCACGAGATCCTGTCACGCCATAAACAATCACCTCATGGTCATTGTCCAGTGCGTGGCCTGACCCTGTCAGTGCCTCGATAGGGAGATCAGTCTTCTAGGTCTTTACGGCTTGGGGTGCGGCTGGGATCACTCGCCAGGAAACCGAACACAAAGACTCCGATAAAGAAGAAGACGACCGAATACACGGAGATCTTAAGGGCGAGCATGGAGACCGACCACTGTCTTTTACATCGTCATCATCCTATGGGGCATGGCACGGTAAAAACCATGCAGAAGCAGTTCAAGCCCCGACGATTGGCGTGGATTGAAACGTTTCGAAGTCGCTCGTGCCTCGATCTCAAGGCCCGTTGGTATCGAATCAACGATCCTGCCCAGCAGTCCGCCTTCGCTGATGCATGGGGTCAGAAGCATCGTCCTGACTGGGTTGAACGTGGTTTATTGGTCTGGCCCCGAGGCGGTGTCTGGCTTCGCCTCGAGCAGATTCTGCGTTGGCCGGAGGCCTGGCGGGATTTTCGCTCCAGCCGGCTGCGGATTGTGTTGCATTGGTGGGCGGATCAGGCTCGGCTCTGGGTTGATGGGGTTCTCGTCCATCAGGGAGACCTCTTCGATACAACCTGTCGCTGGCCAGTGCCGGACACGGCACGCAGCGGTGGGCCTCTAAGACTCCAGCTGGAGCTTCGCAGCCCCTGTCATGACGATGGTGCCCTGATCACAAGTGATCTGGTGCTGGAGCCCCAGTGCTGTGGTGCGGATCCTGATCAGGCCCAGCTTGCTGAGGCCCTTGGGTTGTATCTGGAAGCCGGGGGGGCTTTCCCGGAAAGCTGGCTTGACCTTGATCCCCTGAGCACTGAAGCGGCGGCTGCGGTTGCCTTGCTGCTCCGAGATCATCCCCGCCCATCGGGTGGGATGCATTGGGTTGGCCATGCCCATCTTGATCTGGCCTGGCTCTGGCCTGTGGCCGATACCTGGCAAGCGGCTGAACGCACGTTCCGCTCCGCTCTGCAGTTGATGGATCGCTTCCCGCAGCTGCATTTCGCCCACTCCACTCCGGCGCTTTATCAATGGCTGGAGCAGCACCGCCCTGGCTTGTTTGATGCCCTGAGGCAGGCCAGTCGGGCCGGTCGATGGGAGCCGATCAATGGCCCCTGGGTGGAGAGCGATTGCGTGCTTGTCAGCACAGCCTCTCTCTGGCGGCAATTCAGCCTTGGCCAGCACTACAGCAAGTGCACGTTCCCGGAGTGGTCCCATGAACTGGCATGGCTTCCAGACAGCTTCGGTTTTGGGGCGGGTCTGCCTGCGGTTGCTGAACGCACCGGGGTGCGCTGGTTCTGCACGCACAAATTGGCCTGGAACGCCACAAACCCTTTCCCCCATCGGCTGTTTCGCTGGCGTGGTCGCAACCGATCAGAGGTGCTGGCCCTGATGCTGCCGCCCATCGGCACCGGTGGAAATCCCCTGGAGATCTTGCGGGAACAGAGACGCTGGCAGGCGGCCACTGCCCTGGATCAGGCGCTCTGGGTCCCGGGTGTTGGTGATCATGGTGGTGGCCCCACCGCGGAAATGCTGGAGCAGTTGCAGCTCTGGGAGCAGCATCCACAGGCGTTACCCCAGAAGGCTGGCACCGTGCGGGACTATCTCGCATCACTGGAAGCCCATGCCGAGACCTTGCCGGTGTGGCGGGATGAGTTGTATCTGGAGCTCCATCGGGCCTGTTCCACCACAAGACCTGACCAGAAGCGTCACAACCGTGAGCTGGAGCAGTGTCTTCGGGAAGCGGATCTGGTGGCGGCCCTGTTAATCGCTCAGGGATTGGATCCTCATCGCGGGCAGGGATCTCCCCAACAAGCTCTGCCTGACTGGCGTCCCCTGTTGTTTCAGCAGTTCCATGACATCCTGCCTGGAACCTCGATCCCTGAGGTTTTTGAACAGGCTCAGCCCGTTTGGCACGCCTGCCGACGTGTCGCCAGACGCTTTCGTGATCAAGGCTTGCAGCAACTGCTGCAAGCGGTGTTCCCTGCCGTCGAGCCAGCACAGTTCAGCTCCGCGTTGCAGGAGTCCTGGGTGTGGATGGGTCTGCAGCCCCTGTCCCGTTGGTCGCCGTTGTTGCGCCTGCCCCGGGGGCAGTGGAGCAGTGATCAAAAGCTGCTGCCAAGCCAGGAGGCTCCCGGTGGCAGTGCCTGGGTGCAGTTGCCGGTTCAGCGTGGTGTGACCGCGGTGCCGCTTC
>DASCPR010000209.1:0-3524 GCA_036012625.1 Prochlorococcaceae cyanobacterium Fu_MAG_50 | reverse complement strand
GGCATGGCTCATGCCGCTATTGCTCTGGGGGCTCACACTGGCCATCTGGCTCCCCTGGCTGGGAAACCTGCCTCTGCGGGACTGGGATGAAGGGCTCGTGGCAACGGTTGCCAGATCAACGGCCCAGCAACATGGGATTGCCGCCTGGTTGGCGTTGAAATGGGATCACAGCTACCTGAACAAGCCCCCAGGTCTTCACTGGCTGATCGGCAGAATGCTTCAGCTGACGGGGGACTCTGAGACCAGTGTCAGAGCTTTACCCTGTCTGCTGGCAAGCCTGTCGATCCCCCTTCTTGTTGGGGTCCGCAGGCAACTGGAGCCGCTGCCTTCATCACCGAGTCCTCGTGGCGAGAT
The DNA here is from genome assembly GCA_036012625.1 of Prochlorococcaceae cyanobacterium Fu_MAG_50. Lineage (GTDB taxonomy): Bacteria > Cyanobacteriota > Cyanobacteriia > PCC-6307 > Cyanobiaceae > DASCPR01. The sequence continues at coordinate 3,170 of DASCPR010000209.1, read as the reverse complement.
CGCAGCGGGGCTGTCGGCAGCAATTCTGATGACGCTGTTGCCGGTTGCCCGTCACGGTCGACTGGTGATGCTTGATGGAGCCCTGATGAGCAGCAGCCTGATGCTCTGCTGGGGCTGGCTAAGCCTTCGTCACAACAACTGGAGAGCCCTTCTGGCCGGCCTTGGCGGCAGTGGTGTTCTGATGCTGAAACCTCCTGCATTGCTTGGTTTTCTGCTGGTGCTGATCCTGATCTCAAGCTGGGATTGGCTGGCCAGCAAGAGAACGGCGAATCCAGCAACAACCAAGCTTGAGAATCCCTGGAAGAGGAGTCTGCTCTGGTTGACTCTCGGACTTTCACCGGGACTCAGCTGGCATCTTTTCCATCTCAGCCAACGGGGTGCTGATGCCCTGGTCATGTGGGGAGGGCATGGACTGGCAAGGATCACCTCAAATATTGACCAGGTGGGAGGCAGCCCCCTCACCCCCCTGATCGAGATTTGCGAAGGAGGCTGGCCCTGGCTGGTCCTCTTGCCTGTAGGCCTTGGTTGGGCATGGCATCAGCGTCACCATCAAGTAGGTCGCTGGGAGCTGGGTCTGCTGTTGGGGAGTGCGGCGATGGTGTTGCCGCTGCGCACCCAGCTGCCCTGGTACAGCCAACTGCTCTGGCCTCCGATCGCCCTGCTCTGTGGAGAGGCCCTGGCAGAACTTATCGAGAGCCGCAGACCACTCTGGGTCAGCAGAATCTGGCAACTGCTTGGTGTGCTGCTGCTGATTGGCACAGGGGTTGCCACTGCCCAAATGCTGCCGATGCGTCTGCCGATCAGCTCCCTTGGGCTGGCAGGCCTTGGTCTGCTGCTCGGAAGTATCGGCTTGCGCTCAGCGGCAAGGCCTCGACGCTGGTTGGGCCTGACGGTGATCGTCCTTGGCTGGAGTCTCGCTCTGCTGACGCTTTGGCACAGCAAACTATGGCTCTGGGAACTCAACGAGAGCTGGGATCCGCGTCCCGTGGCCATGGAGATCAGGCAACTCCCCAAGGATGCTCAGATCCTGCTTGATGGCCCCAACCGCCCATCCCTGGGCTGGTATGCAGGTCGCGAGCTGCAGCCATACAACAGAGACAAGGTCAAAGGTGAGCTTCAGTACTGGCTCGTCAGTCCCCTGCAGCAAGAGTTCTGTAGACCTGCTTCAGAGACGGGTTACAAGGGTTGGCAGCTCTGGCGATGTTCGTCGAGAGGGGAGGAGACACTGCCCTGATCAGATGATGTGGAGGCCTGCTCAACACGACGCAGCACCACCAGGCCATCGACACAACTCACCACCCGGTAACGTCCATCTCCGGTCAGTGCCCGCAAACGCTTGATGATCGACTGCCTCTGGGCGGTTTCCCGCTTGAACAAGGGCACGAAGGGTTCGTAGTAGCCGGGGAAGGCCAGGACCCAATCCACGGATTGAAGCTCACCGTCACGATCCAGATACTCCACATTTCTGGGGAAACGGATGGCCACCTCACGATCAGCCAACAGCGGCAGCAGCGGCGTATCTGCCGCCAGGGAAGCGTCTGGGGGAATCATCGCCCTGGCTGCACGAGCCACTTGAGAACGCTTGAGCATGGCTGCTGGTGAGACATGCACCCTGGGCTGAAAGCTGTCAGGAACCAGGGCCGAAAGGCTGCGATGGGGATTGCTCGCCAGGGTGATCACCAGACCCAAGCCGATGCAGCCCGTCCAGAAGCGGCGGAACCAGCGAAGCGACCACCAGCCTGGATGCTGCTGCCACCAGAGCATGGTCCCCATGAACAGTCCCGGCACCAAGGCCAGGACATAGCGCAGTGTCACCGCCAGCGCCGTGCGCCCCTGGGAGAGCAAGGCGATCAACAGGGGGATGAGCACCATCAGCAGCACATCCACCGAAAGGAAAGGGATGAAGGCGAGGGGAAGCGTGACGGCCAGCAGAAAGCCCAGGGTTTCCCCTGGTGGAGACACCAGGGCCTGAACCAACTTGATCGGGTGCGTAAGAATCGACCAGAGCACGGAGAACGTCCCACCGGAGACGTCGTCTGCAAGGTGTCCGAACTTCTCCTGCAGGAAGCGATCCGAAAGGGATGAATCAACCTGGGGCTGAATCAGGCCAGTCATCATGGCCACGTAGAGGAAGGCCAGCCCCATCAAGACAATGCCCATAAGGCGACTGCCAGGCCTTCGCAACAGAGCCCAGAGCCCCAGGGGGAAGAGCGTCAGCCCGGCATCTTCACGAACAAGCAGCATCAGAACCGCACAGATCAGCAACTGCCTCCACCTCTGACTGAGCAAAGCCTCAACAACGAGGAAACCCAGCAAGGGCAACCAGCAGAGGTCATGGAAATTCTCCAGAGCCGGACCGATCACAAGCCCACTGAGGTAATAAGCAACGGTGAGTTGCGTCGCCAGATCAGGGCGCAGACGCGCTGAGGCCATGCGCCATAAGACAAGGCCTGCCAAAGTCAGCAGCGTGATCTGGATCAGAGGCAGGGCCCAGGCTCCCAGCAAGGCCACAAGAGGTGCACCGGAGAGGCTGAGCAGATTGGCGTGCTGCCCGAGATGCAGGTAATCAACCCGGGGGGGCTCCCCCTGGAAGCGAACCGCAGCGGAAAGAACAGAGGACAGGCTGCTTTCAAAGAAACGCCCTCTTGCGGTTGACCAGAGTTCCTGCAGGAACAACGCCTGGTCATAGGTGGCACTGAGGCTGTGCAACCGCCAGTACTGAATCAGCAATCCGATCAGGAAAAACCCGATCGCAACAGCAAGAACCTCTTTTGGCGGAGTTGATGGACGATCAGACGGGCCATCCGTAACGACACTCATGCCGATGAACGCCTAGATGCGCAAGCAAAGCTTACGAACAGGCAATCCAGCCCAGCATCGCAACACAGCAGCCGTTGATCATGGCGACAAGCAGGCCACGCCTGAGGGGAAGGGCGGCCGTTGTTTGAAACACAAAAAAGGGCGCCATAGGCGCCCTTTTGCTTAAGCCTCAAGCCTTGATCCGGATCAGAGAGCGTTACCGCGTGGCAACACCTCTTCAGGGAAGACGAATGTTTCGTGTGGCTGGTCAGCTGGTGCCATCCAGGCACGCATGCCCTCATTCAAGAGGACATTCTTTGTATAGAAGGTTTCGAACTCAGGGTCTTCCGCAGCGCGGAGCTCCTGGGAGA
>DASCPR010000208.1:0-1930 GCA_036012625.1 Prochlorococcaceae cyanobacterium Fu_MAG_50 | reverse complement strand
GCCAACATCAAAGCCCACAGCAGTGGCAAGGCTGCATACATCCAGCGACGCTGTAGCCATAAGCCAAAAAGAGAAGGCAGGCTCAAGGCCAGGGCCCCGAACGCCAAGCGAGGCAGCAATGGACCGACCTGCAATGAATCCGGCGCCAAAGGTAACCATCCCAAAATCCGATCCCAATGATGCAAAGTGATGCATCCTGCCAGCACCAGGATCAAGCCCGTCTCTGCGGCTGGAGCATGAAGGTTCGGCTGCAGATCTGCCGCTGGGGGCCGCAGCCGCAACTGCACAGAATTGTGGGGGCAGGCCCTGACGCAACTGAAGCACATGATGCAATTGCGATTGTCTCCCAGCTGGGATGGATGGGTGCGATGAGGGCATCCGGTAGTTTCCATCCCCTCGCCTTCTGCTGGTCCACCCTTCAGGCAGGCATAGGTTGTGCAACTGCCACTGCAGGTGCCCTGCTGGGCACGCAATTCAATAATCGAAAGCTTGGCGAGCAAGCCATTCATCCCACCCACAGGGCAGAGATAGCGACACCAGAAGCGCTTTTCAAACAGCAGCGATGTCAACACTGACCCAAAACCAATCAGTAACAACAGACAGCTGCTCAACCAGGCGGTGTCCTGCAAGTCCCAAACCTCCTCCCAGAGCAGGATCAAAGCGAAACCTGCCGCCATCAATGGTGCACCCCAGCGATCGTGATCACCATGGGGCCAGGGCCTTGGCTGCAACCAGCCGCTAGGCAGCCCCATCCATCCAACAAAGCTCGCCAGAGCCTGTGTACTTTTTTGAGCGATCTCTCCCCAAACCATCCAGGGGCAAGCCGCACACCACATGCGGCCAAAGACAGGAGCAGAGAGAAGAATTAAGGGCCACCACCAAGCCCATAAAAGCTTGAGCCCAGCACTATGGGCCCGATCTTGGGGGCCATACCAAAGGACCAGATTGAGCAGGACAAACAGCCAGCTCACCAAGCCAAACTTGACGATGTTCCAAATCAGCGGCGAGATCATCAACTGCCGCGACTCGGGTTTCCAGCTCCAGATATCAAAACGAAGGCTGGGGTCCCGGCTGTTCTTCCAAAACACATCTGCTGACGATCTTGCCAAACTGCGGCTGTTGACTCAGAACACGTCCTGGGGCAAAACCGCTGGCAAGATTAAAGAGTCCTGAACAGTGCCCTTATCGTTGCCCTGCTCCTGCTGCATCTGACGATAGGTCTGACGCAGAGCCCGTTCCACCACGTTTTCCAATTCACGGAAGTTGTTTGGAAAATCGTGGCTTTGTAGACGTTTAACCACCGATTGAGGGAGCTCAGGTGGGCGGCTCCAACCATGCCGATGGCTTCACAGGCGCAGGTTGTAGCGAAGCAGATCACCCAGATCTGAGCGTCGCACTCGCACGGGGGGAACTTTGATCTTGATCGCTACTCCATCCAGTTCCTTGACTCTCGCTTCGGCCGTGAAAAACACCCGTCCCGAAAAATCAGGATGACCTTCCTTCGTAAGCGCAATCAATCTTTCTCTGAGCTTGGCTTCAGCGAGGTCAATGCCTTTGATCAAAAGGTTGCCGTTGCTGAGGCTGCTGATCAGTGATGGTTCAACCGCACCCTCTCGACCAAATAACTCAACACCTCGCCCATTCAGATTGCTGGCATCAAAAGCCATCAAAAGAAGGCTTCGATCAGCAGATCCGAAATGAATGAGTCTGACGATGTTGTCTTTATCCAGAACCGGCTCACCACTCACCAACACCGGCCGTCGCTCGGGATCCTTGGCAGCCTGGCGAATCTGATTCCGCAGCTAGCGGGCACGAGGACTGAATCCAACCACGCCTCGACGTGGCGAACCAATCAGATAGGGAGCCATCCGCAACGAACAACAACAAGGGGGCGAAATCTCGACCATCTCCGTGGGGCGAAAGTCTTGCT
>DASCPR010000207.1:0-2074 GCA_036012625.1 Prochlorococcaceae cyanobacterium Fu_MAG_50 | reverse complement strand
AGTTCCTCCGCCGAGGTGTTGAACGCCATCACCGCAGAAAAAACCTCGGTTTCCCGCACCCGTCGAGCAATCAGCTCGGAATACTGAGAGCCGAAATCAAGGATGACAATCGAAGGCTGACGTTTGCCTGGCTGCTTTGGATGGGGCATATGGCCGATGAAGTCCCTCGAAAACAACCTTCAGATGCTCCAAGCGTAGGCAGAAACGCCCAACCATCAGCCTTGAGGTGAGATCCCGAAGACAGCCAGCTGCTCAAGGGCCCTGGGTCCAGCCCAGCGCAACCGCCTACTGCGATCAAACAGAGCTGCACCAACGTGCATCGGCCAGGCGCCATAACGAGCCACGTAGGCAGCACTGCGCCTTTCCACCACGTCCGCCAACCGTTGCCAGAGATGAGCGGCAGCATCCGGAGCCCGCAACTCCAACCAGCGCCAGGCCTCGTCCATGGAGTCGCACTGACTCAAGGGCTGGATCAACTCCAGTGGCAAACCCTGCTGCACAGCCAAGGCTGTAAGCACCTCCAGGCGAGCATCGGCGAGGTGGTGATGGGTATGAAAAATGCCGCCTGCCAGTTTGATCAACTTGCCGTGATAGCCGAGCAACAGCAGCCGCTCCACATCAGCCTCCGCCGCCGCCACCAGCATTGGCCCCAGCCAGTTACCTGCCTTGATCACTGGCTGAGAGTCCAGGCCAAGCTGATCGGCCAGATCGAGTCCGTTCTCACCGATCACCAGCGTCAGTGAACCGCTGAATTCGGGCGCACCGCAACAGCGGCGCAACTGTTCGAGCGCGTTTTGCAACTGCTCTGGAGAGGCACTGACCTGCACCTCAGCCTGGGTTCCGATCAGGGCGAGGCCATCCACCACACCAAAGGAGGCATTGCTGGTGCGGGCGGCCAGATCCTTCCCCCTTGGCAGCACAACTTCCAGCCGCAGACCCTGACCCTCTGGCACCAGAGGACGCAGATTCAGTTCCAGCAGCTGTTGTGCAAATCCAGACACAGAGGCCGGCCCCGCCACTCCGATGGTGCCGACGCCAACTCCCGGCACAAGACACAACCAGGAATCAGCCGCGGGAACCAACTGCTGCCACTGAACCCATACCCAGATCTCCATCCCCATGGTGAGATCCAGACCGGGGCCTGGATCGCAGTGGCTGATCGCCAGAGCCTGCTTACCAGCTGACAAGGTCGCCGCAGATCTGACCGGCACCAGCAGGGGCTCACTCCGATCCGGAACGATCAGGGATTGATCCGGCTGAAATGATCGGCCAAGCAGAGCATGGGTCGCAGCCTGGGCCGCGGCCGCCACCCAGACCGGCAATGTCAATCCTCCTGGTTCAGCAAAGGGGTGATCGATGGACATCCCTGCTCAGGTGATTTTTTAGGATGACTGATTGGTTAGATGGCGACGCCGTGCAGGACAAACTCAACCTGATGATTCCAGGCCCCACACCGGTCCCGGAAACTGTCCTCAATGCCATGAGCCGCCACCCCATCGGCCATCGCAGCGGCGAATTTCAAGCGATTGTCAAGCACACCACTGAGCAGCTGAAGTGGCTGCATCAGACAAGTCATGACGTCTTGGTGATCACCGGCAGCGGCACAGCCGCCATGGAAGCCGGAATCATCAACACCCTCAGCCGCGGCGACCGGGTGGTGTGCGGGGATAACGGCAAATTCGGAGAGCGCTGGGTGAAGTTGGCCCGGGCCTATGGACTCAACGTTGAGGTGATCAAAGCCGAATGGGGCCAGCCCCTTGATCCCGAAGCCTTCCGCACAATCCTTGAAAACGATGCCGAGAAAAGCATCAAGGCGGTGATCCTCACCCATTCAGAAACCTCAACCGGGGTGATCAATGATCTGGAAAGCATCAGTGCCCATGTGCGTGCCCATGGCAGCGCTCTGACCATTGCCGACTGCGTCACCAGCCTTGGGGCCACGGATGTTCCCATGGATCAATGGGGCCTTGATGTGGTGGCCTCGGGCTCACAGAAGGGATACATGTTGCCGCCAGGACTCAGCTTTGTAGCCATGAGTGAGAAGGCCTGGCAGGCCTATGAGAGCTCCGATCTT